>DASVBM010000146.1:0-2654 GCA_036375835.1 Chitinophagaceae bacterium
GGCGATCCCTGCTGATAAACAATATTCCTGCATCATTACCGACGAAATGGAGGCCTCAGCTAAGGCGAGGGGTACCGGTATTGCCAAGCGCAGTCCCGAATATATTGAGCAAAAGATCGATGAAGGCAAGGCTGTGATTGCAGTGACGGCAGATGGCACCTGGGTTGGTTTCTGTTACATTGAAACATGGAGTCATGGTGAATACGTTGCCAACTCCGGCCTGATCGTTTCTCCTGCTTTCCGGAAGACCGGCGTGGCCAAAGGCATCAAACAGCGCATATTCGATCTCAGCAGGCAAAAATATCCGGCCGCGAAAATATTTGGTCTCACAACAGGCCTGGCGGTGATGAAGATCAACAGTGACCTGGGTTATGAACCGGTCACTTACTCAGAGCTGACACAGGATGAGGCATTCTGGGCAGGATGCAGGAGTTGCGTGAATCATGATATTCTTATGAGTAAGGAACGTAAGAACTGCCTGTGTACAGCAATGCTCTTTGACCCGAAAGATCATTACGAGCCCGAGGAAACAAGGGAGCATTTCAGCAAGAAACAAAAAGTCTACGAGCGTTTGCTGAGGTGGAAGCAGAACCGTTTTCTGAACCGCCTGCTCAAAAAAGAAACAAAAGCAAACCGCAGGAATAAATTATCGCTATTCAATTTTTTCAATTTTTAATTGCAACAGCAAATGAAGATTGTTCTGGGATTCAGTGGTGGTCTTGACACCAGCTATTGCGCCAAATACCTGAGCGAAGACAAGGGTTACGAGGTACACAGTATAGTAGTCAATACCGGTGGTTTCAGCAGCGCGGAACTCGAAGCGATCAGCGAACATGCATATAAGCTCGGTGTACGCTCGCACACCACCATTGATGCCGTTGAAGACTATTATGATCGTGTTATCCGTTACCTCGTGTACGGTAATGTGCTGAAGAACGGGACCTATCCGCTCAGTGTCAGCGCCGAGCGGCTCGTTCAGGCTTTGCATATCGCGGAGCATGCGCAGAAACTGGGTGCAGGCGCCGTTGCGCATGGCAGCACCGGTGCGGGTAACGACCAGGTCCGGTTCGATATGGTATTCCATATAGTCATTCCCGGGGTGGAGATCATTACGCCCATCCGCGACATGAAACTCAGCCGTGAAGAAGAGATCGCTTACCTGAAGTCGAAGGGCGTCCGGATGAATTTCGAAAAAGCGGCTTATTCGATCAATAAAGGACTTTGGGGTACCAGCGTCGGGGGACGGGAAACACTCACTTCGAATGGCATGTTGCCGGAAACCGCATGGCCTACTCAGGTTACAAAAAACGGTCAGGAAACGCTTAAACTCGGCTTTGAAAAAGGTGAGCTGGTATCTGTGAATGATATGCAGTTCAGCCATCCCGCGCAAGCGATTCAATATGTTCAGCAGATTGCTGCTCCCTTCGGAATCGGCCGGGATATTCACGTGGGTGATACCATCATCGGTATCAAAGGCAGGGTAGGGTTTGAGGCAGCGGCACCGATGGTGATCATCAAGGCGCACCATGCGTTGGAGAAACACGTGCTCACCAAATGGCAGCTCAACTGGAAAGACCAGCTTTCGTTGTTCTACGGTAACTGGCTGCACGAAGGTCAGATACTGGATCCGGTGATGCGCGATATCGAAGAATTTTTTACCAGCACGCAGTCATCCGTAACCGGTGAAGTATTCCTGCAACTGATGCCTTACCATTTCCAGGTTACCGGTGTCGATTCGGCCTATGACCTGATGAGTTCGCAATTTGGTAAGTACGGTGAAATGAATAATGGCTGGTCCGGCGAAGATGTGCGGGGATTCAGCAAAATATTCGGTAACCAGACTGCCATTTATCACCAGGTAAAATCCAGCGTCAATGAGAAAAATTAGAGCAGGCATTGTTGGTGGCGCCGGATACACGGGCGGCGAACTCGCACGGTTGCTGCTCAACCATCCGCAGGTAACCCTCGGTTTTGTATACAGCCGGAGTAACGAGGGCAAGCCACTTCACGCGGTACACCACGACCTGTTAGGCGAAACAGAATTGCGGTTCAGCGGCATCGGTGAAATGGATGCTGATGTGATCTTCCTTTGCATGGGCCATGGTGAGTCGGGAAAATTCCTGTCAGATCATCCCGTTCCGGCTGGCGTGAAGATCATCGATCTTTCAAATGATTTTCGTTTGCAGAGCGCCGTTGCTCCCCGGGGCAGGAAGTTTGTCTATGGCCTGCCGGAAATGAACCGTGAAGCGATTCGTTTGGCTTCAGACATTGCGAATCCGGGATGCTTTGCCACCGCGATACAGCTTGGCTTACTTCCGCTGGCAAAGGCCGGCCTGCTCACCGAGACTTATACCACCGGTATTACCGGCTCTACCGGCGCAGGACAGGGCTTCAGTGCCACTTCACATTTCAGCTGGCGCGCAAACAATATACAGGCTTATAAAACGCTTTCGCATCAGCACCTGGCGGAAATAGAACAGTCCTTAAAGCAATCCGGCGCGGAGGCTCCGGTTATCAATTTTGTCCCATGGCGGGGCGATTTCACCCGTGGTATTTTTATCAGCTCAACCCTCGACTGCGATGAACCGCTGCCGGCACTGGTGGAATTGTATACCGGTTTTTTCCATGGAGCGGCTTTCACCTTTCTCAGCCAG
>DASVBM010000415.1:0-7034 GCA_036375835.1 Chitinophagaceae bacterium
CTGGACCTTAGGTGGATCTTACCTGGACCTTAGGTGGATCTATCTTTGGGGAGCCGTTACAACCAGGTTGTCTGGAACGGTGAGAGACCACCGGAGACCGTACTGGTTCCGTAAAGGAATTACCGCGCTACAGGTTTTTAATCTCCGCCAGCAGTTTCTGCAAGGCGGCCTTCGCGTCACCGAATAACATGGATGTTTTGGGCTGGAAGAACAGCTCGTTTTCAATACCCGCATAGCCCGGCTTCATACTGCGCTTGTTCACTATCACCATCTTAGCCTGCTCCACTTCCAGGATGGGCATACCGTAGATCGGCGAAGCCGGATCGGTTTTCGCGGCAGGGTTCACCACGTCGTTCGCGCCGAGGATCAGTACCACATCCGTTGTTTTGAATTCATCGTTCGCCTGTTCCATCTCCAGCAGTTTCTCATAACTCACATCGGCTTCCGCCAGCAACACGTTCATGTGCCCGGGCATCCTTCCTGCTACCGGGTGGATCGCGTATTTCACTTCCACGCCTTTGTCTTCCAGGAACTTTTCCAGCTCATGGCAAACGTGCTGCGCCTGCGCTACCGCGAGTCCGTAACCGGGAACGATCATGACCTTGTTGGCATAGCTCATCACTACAGCTGCATCGCTGAGGCTGATCTCCTTGTAATTTCCACCTGATTTTGACTGCCCGCCGGCTGCATTGTTGCCACCGCCGAAGTTCCCCAGCAATACGTTGCGGAGGCTCCGGTTCATCGCGTTACACATCAGGATCGTGAGCAGCGTACCTGCGGCACCCACCAGGATACCACCGGTGAGCATCACCTGGTTGTCGTACATAAAACCACCGAAGGCTGCCGCCATACCGGTGAAAGAGTTCAGGAGCGAGATCACCACCGGCATATCGGCGCCGCCGATCGGCATCACGAACATTACACCGTATACCAGCGCCGCGGCAATAATGCCATAGAAAAGATACTGCTGCGTGGTGTCGAAAGCGCCGTCAGCAGGTGCGTTATATGTGAACCAGGCTACGTAGGCAATGATACCCACCAGCAGCACCAGGTTCAGGTAAGTCTGTCCTTTAAAACTGAAGTCCCGGATCGTCCCGTTCAGCTTTCCCCAGGCGATCATGCTACCCGCGAATGAAACGGATCCGATGACCATAGCCACCAGGATGATCACGAGGTGCAGGGCGGATAACTCGTTACCCGGGTGCGCGGTGATGTGCTGGAACTCCATTACCGAGATCAGGGCCGCGCAAAGGCCACCCATTCCATTGAACAATGATACCATCTCCGGCATCGCGGTCATCTTCACTTTCTTCGCGATCATCGTTCCGGCTACGGTACCCAGCGCGATGGCGGCGAAGATCCAGCCGTAGTTGCCCAGCTTCACGCCATCGTTCTCATACAAAAAGATCGTTCCTATAATAGCGATCGTCATACCGAAAGCCGCCACCAGGTTTCCGCGGCGGGCAGTATCGGGATGAGACAACATCTTTAACCCGAGAATAAACGTTACCGATCCGATCAGGTAACATATCGTAAGCATACTTAATTCCATGCTGATTATTTATTGCTTTATTTCTTTTTCTTTTTGAACATCTCCAACATGCGGTCCGTTACCACGAATCCACCCACTACGTTCAGTGTTCCCACCAGCACGGCCAGGAAGCCGATCACTAGCGCAACATAGTTATCCGAATCCGCGCGGCCCATCACGATGATCGCCCCGATGATCACCACCCCGTGGATGGCGTTGGCACCACTCATCAGCGGTGTATGCAGTACGCTGGGTACGTGGCCGATCACCTCCACTCCAAGAAAAATGGAGAGGATGACGATGTACACCATTTCAATGTTTTCAGTAATCCAGCCGATAAATTGTTCCATAATCTGTTTTATTCGGTATTGTGTTCTTTTTCCGGTTGTTCCCTGACCAGGTCGGGCGTCAGCCCAGCAAGCCATTCACCCGTTCGTTGACGATCTTGCCGTCATGGGTGATGCAGCTTCCCTGGATGATATCGTCTTCGAAATTCAGCACCAGGTTGCCATCCTTGTCGATCATCAGCTGCAGGAAGTTGATCACGTTCTTCCCGTACAGCTTACTGGCATCGGAGGGCATGCCGCCGGCGAGGTTGCTGTTACCGATGATCGTGATGCCTTTGCGTACCACCGTTTCATCGTTCCTGGTGAAAGGCGTATTACCACCCGTTGCCGCAGCGATGTCGATGATCACAGATCCCTGCCGCATCCTGTCGAGCATTTCTTCAGTGATCAGTATGGGCGCCTTCTTACCGGGTATCTGCGCGGTGGTGATCACGATATCGGCTTTGGCGATCGAATCAGAGATCCGCTGTTGCTGTCTTTGTTTGTATTCTTCGGATTGTTCCACCGCATAACCCCCTGCCTTGCTGGCATCGGCCGCTCCTTCCACCTCAACGAATTTTGCGCCGAGGCTCATCACTTCTTCCTTCACAGCAGGCCGGGTATCGAATACCTCCACTACGGCGCCCAGCCTTTTAGCTGTAGCGATCGCCTGCAGTCCGGCTACACCCGCGCCGAGTATCAGCACTTTTGCCGGAGCGATGCTGCCCGCGGCGGTCATGAACATCGGGAAGTACCGGGAGTAATTCGTTGCCGCCATCAGTACCGCGCGGTAACCTGCGATGTTCGCCTGGCTGCTCAGCACATCCATGCTCTGCGCGCGCGTGGTACGCGGAACCATGTCCAGGCTGAAAGTGGTAATACCCTTGCCGCTCCAGTCTTTCATCAGGTTGAATTTGAACAAAGGCTGATAAACACCAATCACTACCGATGCGGGTTTGAGGTGTTGCAGGTCCTGTTCCCCCAGCGGGTGTATCGATAGAACGATATCGCTGGCCAGCGCCTGCTGCCGGGAACCAATCGTTGCTTTTCTGGAGGTATAAGTATCGTCGGCGGCGAAGGCATTATCTCCCGCGCCCTGCTCTACCACCACGTTTACGTTCTTTTTGATGAGCGTCTCTACCTGTTCAGGCAGCATGGACACCCTGTTTTCGCCATTCGGTTCTTTCAATATTCCTAGCGTCATGCAGTAATTATTAGCGTTTAAAACTAACGGGGGCGAAAATAAGCCATTTGGCTCGCTAAAAACTGATGTGAATCAGCAGGAATGCTAATACCGGATGCGAAAATGTTGGGGGTGGAGTATTTCGGGGCGGAATACCACGATACCGATGGCGAACAGGTCTATCGTGAGCCGGACCGCAGGGTGCTCCTTCACCCATTTCCAGGCCTGCTCCATCTCACGGCTCCAGTAAATATCATCCAGGATGATGATGGTATAGGGGTGTGCACGTTCCAGCACCTGCCTGAAATACCGGGTAGTGGGTTCAAACCGGTGATTTCCATCGATGAACGCGAGGTCGGGCGGAGCGGTCTTCTGCAGCAACGGTTCCAGCGTATCATCGAAATTGCCACGTATGATCTCAACATTGGTAACCCCCAGCTTTTTGAAGTTTTCATCCGCGAGATCGGCGATCGCATTCGCTCCTTCCATTGTAATCACGGTTGAGCCGGGGGCAGCCTTGGCCATATAGGCAGTGGTGATACCTAGTGAAGTACCGATTTCCAGTAGACTGCCAGGACGATAATACTTTACTATGCGATGCAGCAGCTGGCTGTATTTGGCGGGTTTCAGGGAACTGCGGGCGATGGCACTCACGCTCCGCTGTTTGGAACCGATCACCCGGGAGCCGGCACCGAAGTCCTCGACCACCACCTCGCGGTGATCGTGCCTGAGCTGCCTGCGCAGTTGTTCCATCTGACTGTAAACAGCGCTATCCCCCTCACCATTCAGCACGCGGGTGATGAATTCAAAAACAAAAGGAGAATGCACGCCATGTCCTTTACCGTTGGAAGCGGTCAGCCAGTATTGCAGGTAACGGGAAGCGAGCTGAATGGGGGAATACATGACAGGTTGGTTGATTATCTCCGTTCCCAGCGTTGAAAGCTGTAGTCGTATGCGTGTTTCTCATCCCTGAAATGGTCTTCGTTCCAAACGAGCTGCCAGTGTTTATCCAGCTCCGGGAAAAAAACGTCTCCTTCTATGTTCACGTGCACGCGGGTGAGGTAAAGTATATCTGCTTTGGGAAGTGTTTCGCGGAATATCTGTCCGCCGCCGATGATGAAAGCCGTGTTATAGTCCGCCTCGCCGGCGACAAAGAGGGCGTCTTTGACCGATTTCACCGCCACGGCATTTTCAAACTGCGCACTGCCGTTACTGGTGATCACGATATTCAGCCTGCCACTCAGTGCCTTTCCCAATGATTCGAATGTTCGTCTCCCCATTATCACCGGCATCGCCCAGGTGAGGTTTTTGAAATACTTCAGGTCGTTCGGCAGGTGCCAGGGCAGCTGGTTATCCACGCCGATGACGTTATTGGTTGAAGCGGCGACGATGAGAGCGGTTGTCATGAGTACAAAGCAATAAGAAATGAGAAAGTTGCGGGCAAGTTGCGCATTTTTGCCGAAACGGAGTGGTTATTTCTCAGCATTCCCGGTTCTTGTTTCTTATTGTTATCAGACGGCCACCGGCGCCTTTATGTGCGGGTGGGACTGGTAATTCAGTAACTCAAAATCATCAAACTTAAACCCGAAAATGTCTTTGACCGCCGGGTTTATTTTCATCTGCGGTAATGGGAAGGGTGTGCGACTCAGTTGCAGTTTTGCCTGCTCGATATGATTGCTGTACAGGTGAACGTCTCCGAATGTATGAATGAATTCACCGGGTTGCAGGTCGCAGACCTGTGCAACCATCAGGGTGAGCAAAGCGTAGGAAGCGATGTTAAACGGAACGCCCAGGAACACGTCGGCGCTGCGCTGGTAAAGCTGGCAGCTGAGCTTTCCTTCGGCCACATAGAACTGGAATAATGCATGGCAGGGCATGAGCGCCATTTGCGGCAGCTCCGCCACGTTCCAGGCACTCACGATGAGCCTGCGGCTGTCCGGGTTCTTTTTGATTTGCGCGATCACCTCGCTGATCTGGTCGATCGTCTTTCCATCTGCGCCGGTCCAGCTGCGCCATTGTTTTCCGTATACCGGTCCGAGTTCCCCGTTTTCATCCGCCCACTCGTTCCAGATACTCACCCCGTTTTCTTTCAGGTAGGCGATATTCGTTTCGCCTTTCAGAAACCAGAGGAGCTCGTGCACGATGCTTTTCAGATGCAGCTTTTTCGTTGTCACCATCGGGAATCCCTCCGCCAGATCGAAACGCATCTGGTAACCAAAACAACTGGTGGTACCGGTGCCGGTGCGGTCGGTTTTCTGAACGCCATGATCCAGTATATGCCGGAGAAGATCGAGGTATTGCTGCATGGCTGCAAATTAGGGAAAGGAAGGCTGGACACTCGTGGAAAATATCCGGCTGTGCAGAAACTGTGGAATCTTCATTGACGGATCATTTAAAAGCATAATCGCCATCAGTCAGTGTTGCCTTTCTATATCTTCGCCGTGGTACCATTCTAATGATCATCAGAGAAGCACTCATAACGGACATCCCGGGCATGCAGCGGGTACGCAACGCAGTGAAAGAGAACATGCTCTCCAATCCGTCATTGGTGAGTGACGATGATTGCCGCAGTTTTATCACCGAACGCGGTAAGGGATGGGTTTGCGAGATCGAAGGAGCGATTGCCGGTTTTTCTATCGCCGACCTCCGGGAGCAGAATATCTGGGCATTGTTTGTAGACCCCCGATTCGAAAAAAAGGGGATCGGCAGCCGTTTACACGATATCATGTTGGAATGGTATTTTTCGCAGCTGGATACCGCCTGGCTTGGAACAGCACCGGGTACGCGTGCCGAGCAGTTCTACCATGCAAAAGGATGGATCGCTACGGGAATGCACGGAAAGGGTGAAATAAAGTTTGAAATGACGCGGCAAAAGTGGCAGGAAAAACGCGGCTGCAAATAAACCAGTATAAATGAAAACGTCTATGCGTATTAACTGTTTGCTTTTGTTACTGATCCTTTTTCAGCAGGCAGGAGCACAGACTCCGGAGGAGTTAGCGTCGCATCGCCTTCAATACAAAACGGATCTTTTCAATGATATCGGCGCGGACACATCGAAAGTCGACTTCTTTCCGTTCAGCGCCAGGTTCATCATTACCGCCACGGTTGAACTTCTGGAAAATGAACCGGTATTTAAAATGACCACCTCATCTGGGGTGAAAAAAGATGCCCGACGCTACGCCAGGATCAGCTTTAAGTTCAATGGCAAAACGTATAACTGTTACGGATACCAGCTCACCAGTCTGCAGCAGTCCGCGGAATACGCCAGCCATTTTTTCGTTCCGTTCCGTGACCTCACGAACGGCATCAGCACATATAGTGCGGGAAGGTACCTTGACTTTACTGCAACAGATATCAAAAACGGCAAACTGGCACTTGACTTCAACAAAGCGTATAACCCCTATTGCGCATTTACGGATGGCTTTAACTGCCCGATTCCACCCGCTGAAAACAACCTGGCGCTGAAAGTGAACGCGGGAGAGAAAAAATTCCTGGGTGAAAGAACGGCTAAACCGGTCAGCCATTAAAAAGGGAAATCACAGTTCTTTCCAGGTATGATCTGCCAGTAATTGCACCGCTGCAACGAACCGTTTAAACGGAGCGCTGCGCCCCCATTCAGACGGCGCCACCAGGCTCAGCGTGTAGGATTCGTCATGCTTTTCATACAGGTAATACACCTGCCCGATGTTTGGCTTGAAAGAAAGCCTTGCTTCATAGATCATCATCGACAGCTCTTTCCGCTTCTGTATCTCCTGTGCCTGCAAAGCCAGCAACTCTATCTGCCGCCGGATCTGGTCAAGCTGCATATTCGTCTGCTCTTCCATGGCGGTAAGCGCTTTATGTTTGATCACCCCTTCCTCATTTGCCCTGATCACGGCGCCCGCCACAGAAGCGGAGTAAGGCAGAACGCTCATCTGCTTGTGATAAATTTCCGTGTTCGTATAACTTTCACCGCCGGCGGTAAAACCCTGCTGGGTAATGCGCAGGTAACCAT
>DASVBM010000251.1:0-2830 GCA_036375835.1 Chitinophagaceae bacterium
CAGACAGGATAAAATGAAGATAGATATACACACGCATATCATGCCGGCAACCATGCCGAATTGGGTACAGAAATTCGGCTACGGAGAGTTCATTCATCTGGAACACCGCAATTGCCGGGCTTGCATGATGAAGGGAGATCGTTTATTCCGGGAGGTAGAAGAAAACTGTTTCAGTGAAAACGTACGCATTGGTGAAATGGATAGCACCGGTGTTACAATCCAGGTGTTATCGACGATACCGGTGTTATTTAACTACTGGGCAAAGCCTAAGGATGGCCTGGAAACGTCTCGTTTTTTTAACGATCATATTGCCGAATGTGTACAACACCACCCGAAGCGATTTATTGGTATTGGTACCGTGCCGCTACAGGATACTGAATATGCAATCCGTGAAATGGAACGCTGCGTTAATGAACTTAAAATGCCAGGACTGGAAATAGGTTCGAACATCAACGGCAAAAACCTCAATGAAATAGAATTCATACCTTTTTTTGAAGCTGCTGAAAAGCTGGGTTGCTCGCTCTTTATCCATCCCTGGGAGATGATGGGTGAGAAAGACATGGAACGCTATTGGCTGCCCTGGCTGGTTGGGATGCCGGCAGAAACCGCTCGCGCGATCTGCTCGATTATCTTCGGCGGAGTGCTGGAGAAATTTCCAAAACTCAGGCTCGCATTCGCACATGGCGGTGGATCATTCCCATTTACAATCGGCAGAATTGAACATGGATTCAATGTCAGGCCCGACCTGGTGGCCCGCGATAACAAAGTAAACCCACGGGACTATCTGGGAAGGATCTGGTTCGATAGCCTTGTTCACGATACCGCTGCACTTGAATTCCTGCTAAACGTGGCAGGGCCGGGCAAGGTTTGCCTTGGAAGTGATTACCCTTTCCCCCTTGGAGAACATCACCCGGGGCAAATGATCGACGGAATGAACCTGACTGCGGCCACGAAAGAAAAACTGTTCTATCGCAATGCGGTAGAATGGCTGGGCATTCAGTAATTGACGATTTCGCGCTTCACTGTTCCGTCGGGGTAAAAATCAAACAATGCGTATGCCGGTGCAAAACCTTTGAAGGGACCGTTCCACCAGTTTCCACTCACAGCTCCGTTGCAATAGTAGTCGATGCCGGAATACTCAACTTTGTCCTGCAGGTGAATGTGCCCGCTGAGGCAACAGCGGATATTGCTATATCGCCTGAACAGTTCAATAAGTTTTCTTGCGTCTACGTGCAATAAGGCCCTTGAAATACGCCAATCACCATTTTCCAGGTTCTTGTCTGCAAACATTGCCGCGCAAAAAGATACAATGGGTATATGCGAGATAATGCAGATGTGCTCACCTGCCGCAACCGACTGTAGTTCATTCTCCAGCCAGATGAACTGCGCCTCGTCCACACGGGCGATATACCCTCCGTTGTTCTCCTGCGCACTGTCGAGCACAATAAATTTCCAGTTTTCATAATTAAAACTGTAGTAATTCGAACTCATTCCGTGCACCTGCCGCACCCAGGCCTTATCGAATAACGGATCTGCACGAATTGCCTCATCCTTCATTTGCCAGCCCCAGGCATCATGATTGCCGATACAATGGTGGATCTTCAGGCGGTTTTCTTCCCGCAGCACCCGGGACCAGACATCCCACTGCGCCTGCACCGCTTCCTTTGAAGCATTCAGGGCATCCATAATGGCATCCCCACCGTTAATAACAAATTCAACACCTCGCAGATTGTTTACATGACGAAAAGCACTGCGCATTCCATGTTCAGAAGCTTCCGTTGGCTTGACGTGCACATCCGACATAAAAGCAAAGCGTAAACTTTTTTTGGGGCGGGCAGCATCAGTTCTTAAACCCAGTGACGCTGCTACTGTAGTGAGCGCAGTGGTTTGAATAAATTTCCGGCGGTCCATAATTGACACTTTACGAATTATCAATACTGTGAGTAAGCCGTTATTGGTCGTGTCTGTCCAGATATTGCTGGATGTGTTGACCCATCTCCTGCTGATACTGTGCTGCCGCGGCAGCTGCTTTTCCGGAATAGTCAGTACCGCTACCTGCAAAAATAATTGACCGGCTGACATTTACCAGCAGGCCACAATCTTTGTTCATACCGTATTCCGACACTTCCTCAAGACTACCCCCCTGCGCACCAATTCCCGGTACAAGCAGAAAGTTATCGGGTGCAATCTTCCGGATACGGGAAAACTGGTCCGCCTGAGTGGCTCCTGTCACAAACATCAGGTTGTCAGGGTTTCCCCATGTGGCAACTTTCCTGATCACAGCTTCGTAGAGTAGTTCGGATCCGGTACGCAGTAATTCGAAATCTTTTGCGCCGGCATTGGAGGTGAGACCAAGCACGATCGTAAACTTTCCCGGGTATTCAAGGAAAGGCCGTATAGAATCCTCGCCCATATAAGGAGTTACCGTAACCGCGTCAAATGGCAAGGTTTCGAAAAATGCCTTTGCGTACTGCGATGAAGTGTTCCCGATATCTCCCCGCTTGGCATCGGCGATTTTAAAATGGGTGGATGGAATATAATGAAGCGTTCGTTCCATGACATCCCAGCCTTTAATTCCCCATGCCTCGTAAAACGCGGTATTGATTTTATAACTTACGCAATGAGGTGCAGTAGCGTCGATGATCGCTTTATTAAATTCATAGACTGCATCGACACTATGCTTCAGGTGAACCGGTAGTTTTGCGGGATCGGAATCAAGGCCGACACAGAGGTATGAACGCTTCAGCCTGATCTGTTCTGATAAGAATTGCCTTGTCATTTGAATAAGTCTTGTTGTCGTTTCGTCATCTCTTCGGCTATCACGCGTGCA
>DASVBM010000440.1:0-3442 GCA_036375835.1 Chitinophagaceae bacterium
GTAGCGATTTTATTGGAATCGCCGGCAATCCGTATAACCAGAGCGTTACAAGCGTGGAAAGAGGCAGCGCGGTTGATCCTACCAGAGCGCAGGGACCAGCCTCCCCACTAAAGAGTGCGACTATTTTATTATATTTTTTGACGATTACTGGAAGCGGTTCTGCAGCACAAAAAACCACCGCAGAACGGTGGCTGAATCGGTTTAGCGGCGGGCCCTTATTGTTTCAGGAACCGGCACTGCAGTGTTTCACCGCTCCGGGTGACGATGGAAAGGAAATAGATTCCAGCAGGCAATGTGGAAACATCCGGTTGCGATGTCCTGAGATCGAGATCACGGAATTGGAACAGGGTTCTACCCTCGCTGCTGCGGATAAACACTTCACAATGGCTATAATCTCCTGTGGCAGGAGCGAGTATATGAAGACGATCACTAACGGGATTCGGATAGATCGTTAAGCCTGCCTGCCTTGCCAGGCTGTTTACTTTCACCACAGGGCTGTATTTGCCTTCACCCTGCTCCACGCTCTTGATACGGTACCAGGATGTGCCGTTCAGCGGTGTTCCATCCAGGAAACTGTATTCAACCGGCATACTGCTGTTCCCTTTAGAGCCCACGGTTCCGATCACCGAAAACTGCTGGCCGTTAGCGCTGCGTTCCACCAGGTACTGCTGAACACCCTGTTCAAATGCAAGTTTCCAGTTTACCTGTACGCCCGCAGGCAGGTTTACGGCGGACACATTTAAAAACGAGAGCGGGAGAACGGAAGCCAGCGAACGGAATACCAGTTTGAACCTTCCGCCCTGGCTGGCTGCGTTGCTGGTGATTGTGAAAGGATACACCGGGTTTAGCTTTACATCGGCCTGGGTACCGGTGAACAGGTCGAGCAGGATGATCTGCGCCGCTTCATTGAAATTGTCAAAGTCGGTAAAGTCAAGCCGGAAATTACCGGCGGCGGCGCTCACTATCCTTACCAGTACCGTATCATTGAAGAAATTCAGTGGTCTTGTCTGAATAGCGAAACTGCGCGTTCCCTTGATGGTAGCAACAAAATTGCCACCGTTCATTGTTGCGGCGTCCCAGGTAGGGTTTTCCTGCACGGTTACCGTTGAATCGCCGGAAAACCGAATCACCGCGTTGTCGATCGGTGTGCCGTCTGACTGGCGGAAATGTACCCGGATCCTGCTGTCCCATTGGTTTGCTGTTTTAAATACCCCCGCCTGGCTCTGGTTTACTTTCTGCGATTCGCTGAAGGTGACGGTGCCGGTGGTGACGGATTGTACAAAAAACGCCTGCCCGGAAGCGATCACGTCCGGGTTTGGATAGTTGGCGGGATTGCCGGATGGATCTGAATGATAGTAACCCGCAGCCGTTCCATTGTTCACGGTGAGATAACCGGTTGCGTTGGTTTGACCGTTCGGATCATAGGTCCAGTATGTGGGTGCGATCTGCGTGGAGTTCTGTGCGCGGAAAAGTGAAAAGTTCAGTTCGCAGGCATAGGGATTCCCCAGGAGCGTATAGCCATAGTTGCCCGTGGTTTTTCCATCTACCGTAACGGAAAAACTGCCCGAGGTGGGAGCGCCGGCCACGTTCATGGTAGCAGAAGAAGGCGAAGGGGGGCTGTTTAATGTAAGATAGTTGACGCAGTTAGCGTCGTTCACTCCGCGCTCCCCGCGATAGAGCACGCGGTAACCCTTTCCTTTCTGCAGTGTTGTACTGGTATTCGGCACGGCCACCCAACGGGCAGAATTGTTCTGATCATAGGTGTAGATCGTCACCAGGTTGGCTATAGTGGCGTCAAAGCCATTGCTGTTGTACCTGTCGTTCGCTCCTCCGTTCCCGGTACCCGCACCACAGGGTGTACCGCCCGTTCCCACACCGGTGATGTAAATATCATCCTGCCAGGCATTGCGGATCGTAATGCCGTCAACCGGTGAAGAAATGAACAGGTATCGCCGCATATTCTTATCCTTTGCATACCGTTCAATACTTACGTCTCCCACGAACTGGAAGTTCGAGGCAATCACTTCGGGATAAATCCGGCCACTGCCCGTTGCATCTGAACCTATCGCAAGATTTCCGTTAGAGGTAACGGTTCCTTTCGTTGGTGTGAGTACGCCGCGTACCCGCATTTTATTTCCGATGGTGATATTGTCTGCGAGCGCATCCCTGTTCACCGCGAAATTGTTGATGGTATTGCTGCTGCCGGGTGTGGTCTGGTCAAAATAGATGGTGCCCATCTGATCGGCGCCGCCGCGCAGTTCGATGGTTGCAGTCGAATTCCCTACGATCGCGTTGCTCGCGCTCAGGTTCGCAATCGTTCCGTTCAGCACCAGTGTTTTGCTGGCCGCCAGCCCCAGCTTCCCCGAGGTGATGCTGAGTACTCCCTCGATCGTTTCATCTGACCCCAGGTTTAATACCGCGCCGCCTGTTATCGTAAGGTTCGTAACCGGGTTGCCCCCGAAAAACGGGTTGGCAGACGGGAGGTTTATCGTTCCATTGTAATCAAAAACTACTGTACCATCGGTACCGTCTATTGAACCGCCACCGGTAGTGCTGATATTATTGGTTTGAATGGTGAGCGTATTGGCGCCTGTTGCCAGTATCCCGCTGGTGAGGGTTAGTCCACCCTGCACGGTAACGTTCCCCGACATGGACGGACCGCTGACGCCGGCCATCACCAGCGATGAATAAGTGCCCGCCACCACTGTTTGTGAAGTTCCCGCACCCGCGTATTCCACAGCGGTTGTCCAGCTTACATTGGCAGGCAGCGGCGAAGCTGTGGCGATGTGCTGTGTTTTTACCGTCCCTGTTCCGGAGGTGCTGAAAGAACTACCGGAAAGCGCATAGGTACTCATGTTGAAGGTGCCGCCCGAATTGACTGTAAGCGTTCCGTTAACAGCCACCGGTCCGGAAGCGGTATTCGAACCGCTGCTGTTGCTGTTCGATAGGTTTGTATAATTCCCTGCCATGACGGTTTGGCCACCTGTGCTCTTATAATATTCCACCGTGCCTCCCCAGCTCATACCGGTGGGCAGTGGCGATGCGCTGGTATTTTGTGTACGCACCGTACCCGAACTGGAGAAGCTGCCCGCTACGGAAAGCGCGTAGCTGTCCATATCGAACGCAGCACCTGCGCCGGATAAAATAAAAGTGCCGCCTACCGTCACATCCCCCGTTGCAGTATTCGTTCCGCTGGCGTGGCTGAGCGTGAGATTCCGATAGCTCACACCGGCGACCGATTGACCCCCGGATGTGTTATTATAGTTAACGGTACCGCTGTTATGCGTGAATACCCCGGAATTACTAAAGTTGCCGGAGATAAACATCGTTCCGGAGGGCCCTGTAAGTGTACCTGCAGAAATAGACAGGTTGCGCAGGGTAACGGTGCCCGCACCAAACGTAATTATGCCGGCAGCGGTTTTGGTGAGATCGTTGCCGCCGG
>DASVBM010000088.1:0-6435 GCA_036375835.1 Chitinophagaceae bacterium
CCGCATTCGGATCAAATTTTATAAACCGGTGCCCTATCACGATCGTTTGTTTGAAGATGAACCTGCTTTTGAAGCGGTCAACGCAGGTTGAAGCTATCAAAAAACCTGTTATCAAAAAGATAATCGGCAGCCGGTAAGCTCAAAAAAAATCCCGCCAGGCGGCGGGATTTTGAATATCATCAGTTTTAGCGGCTCGTATCATTGCTGATCGTCGCTCCTGCCTCCGGTGCAGCCGGCATATTCTCGTAGGCTTTTTGCCGCGCTTCCAGTTGTTTCAGCATCTCCTGGGCGTTCATGAGGTCCCTTTCATGGTTCTCACGCTTCACGCCGGATAGTGACTCATAGAATGTGATCTGCTGAACCAGGTCTTTCTTCACCGAGGCAGCTACCTTTTTGGCGAGATCTTTTGCGTCGGCAAGATAACACGCGGTCATGAAATCGATTGAAGCCTCGTTATGCTGGTTACCCCGGCTGCTCATACCATAAGGCATGTTTTCCTGCAGCATCATTTTATCTGCGCGCTCCAGTATTTTCCGCGCATCTTCTTTGCGGTTGCGCTGTGCCAGGTAGAACGCCAGTTCCACGTGCGTCTGGCGTATCGACATCAGGTGCCTCCTGTTTTCTTCGTCGAAGTATACGCCTGGAAGATCCGCGTTACCCGAACGCCATTTCTGCTCATCCAGCATCAGGCTCAGC
Source organism: Chitinophagaceae bacterium (assembly GCA_036375835.1). Classification (GTDB taxonomy): domain Bacteria; phylum Bacteroidota; class Bacteroidia; order Chitinophagales; family Chitinophagaceae; genus JAEZDC01. Next base: position 697 of record DASVBM010000088.1, read on the forward strand.
ATCTTTTCTGCGTTCATGTCTGACTGCCCATCCCGGTCGAAATGAGTGTTCTCGAGGGGCACGAGCCGGTAGGTCAGGCCGTCTTTCCGAAGATACCTGCCGAAACCGAGTTCGCGGTAGGCATGCGTGAAGTAGATCGGCCGGTTCCAACCGTTCTTTGCGTTGGATGCGATAATGGCCAGTACCGCCAGGTCGTTTTTCAAAATGTAGTTCCGCGAAATATCAAACTGTACCTCGTTTACCACGCCGGTATCGCTGGCATTGACAGTTCCGTTCGCCAGCACTTTCTGGTGGTCTACCGGCAGAAATACCTTGCGCACCGGGAAGGTATTGAACGCCTGGTCTCCCCGCTGTTCCTTACGCGAAGGATCCTCGCTGCCGATATAATTCACCATCATATCGTAGAGATCATAATAACGGTTTTCAGGGATCGCGGGATTCGCTTTATACATCACCTGGTCGCGGTTGCTGCCCTGTATCTGCTCGGGCGTATAGATCACGTCGATCGGGGCGCTCTGGTTTACCTTGTAACGCAGCTGGTTGATATACCAGTCAATACCAAGGAGACTGTGGTTGATCACCCGCACATCGGGCCTGATGCCTTCCACCTCCTGCGCATACCACAGCGGGTAAGTATCGTTGTCGCCATAAGAGAATACGATCGCGTTGGGTGCACAGCTTTCCAGGTAATCGCGCGCGAGATCCCTGGCAAGTACCTTATGGCTGCGGTCATGGTCATCCCATTCCTGCGAAGCCATGAGCATCGGCGCCGCAATGAGGCAGAGAACGATGCTGGTATATGTGATTGTGGCCGGCTTCTTCAATGCCATCATCAGGTAAGGAATACCTGCGCCTGCCAATGCAAAAAGTATAAAGAATCCAATGGCGAACAAAGGACTGCTGCCGGCAGCAACTGCGGCTACCAGCATTACCAGCGCGATCACTCCACCCAGTGTGAGGTTGTCTTTCACCAGCTGCCGGTATCTCCTGATGCCGATTTCGATAAAGGCAAGCACCGCCAGCCCGATCCAGATCGCGAATGCATAGAAGGAACCCACGAATGCGTAATCCCTTTCACGCGGCTGGAAACCCGGCTGGTTAAGGTATAATACGATCGCGAGACCGGTAAAGAAGAACAGGAGGAAACTCACCACAAAATCACTTCCCCGCTTCCGGTACTGGTACACCATACCGATCAGCCCGAGGATGAAAGGCAACATGAACATCTTGTTGTTTGCCTTGTTATTTTTCATGCTATCCGGCATCAGGCTCTGGTCTCCGTACAGCGCTTTGTCCATGAAAGGCACACCGGTGATCCAGTTACCATCGCGCACGTTTCCGCTGAACAATCCCTGCACGTCGTTCTGTTTGCCGGAAAAATTCCACATGAAATAACGGATGTACATCCAGTAGATCTGGTAGTTCGTGAAGAACTTGATATTATCGCCAAACGTTGGCGGACGTTCGTATTGTCCCTGCTGGTTTTTACCAATATCCAGGAACACCGCGTAATAATCCGCGTGGTTCTGGTCGTTGCTCGCGTCCCATACGCGGGGGAAAATCATTTTGTCTTCCGGCAGGTACACCAGCGACTGGTCTTTACCGATCTCTACATATTTATCGCCCACCTTCTGGTATTTCGTTCCTTTTTCACGGTAAGCCATCGGGTCGGCGGTAAACTTCTGACCGTAGATCAGCGGGAAATCGCCATACTGTTCCCTTCCGAGATATCCAACAAGGCTGTTCGGGTTATCTACGTTGTACATATCCACTGCCGGGTCTGCATTACTGCGGATCATGGTGGTAACGTATGTACTGTAGCCGATCAGCATGAATGTTAAACACCATACGGCCAGGCGGAGGTAGGGCCAGTTGCGCCTCGATGCATACCGCAGCGCCGCCCAGATCACTACGCCCAGCAATACAAAGAAGAAAGTAAATCCAACGAAGAAAGGAAGATCGAAGCTGTTTACAAACAGGCGGTCAAACGCGCCTGCGGCTTTGATGGAATACTGGATCACTCCCACCTGCACGATGCCGGTGAGGACGCAACCCAGCAGGAAAAAGATATACATCCCACCGTACTCTTCCTTGCGTTTCTTGTTCAGGCTTTCCACCAGGTAAAGCAGGCCGATGGCGATGCCGATACCGAGTATGCAAAGTCCCGCGAGTGTAGAATCAGATACCGTGATGTCACGGCCCAGGTATCTTTCAATGTCGGCTTCCCTTTCGGCCAGCACGCTCTCTTCTGCCTTGGAGGCAAGAGTAGCCATCAGGATGGCCAGCACGCCACCGATTACCACCGTCCACATAAACCATTTGCGGATCACCTTGTAATCGAAATGGCTCCTTTTCCTGAAGTAATACACCAGCACGATCGCGGGTATGGTAAGCAGGTTAAGCAGGTGAACGCCGATGGAAAGGCCCATCATGAAAAATATGAAGATGATCCACCGGTCGGCATACCTGGGAAGTGCGGGGTTCAGTTCTTCCGCTTCGGCGGCATGATCCCATTTGAGGATCGCCCAGAAAACCAGTGCGGTGAAGAAAGAAGACAATGCGTAAACCTCGCCTTCCACGGCACTGTACCAGAAAGAGTCTGTGAAAGTATAAGCAAGCGCACCTACCGCGCCGGCGCCCATGATCGCAGCAACCTGCAAACTGCTGAGTGAAGCAGTGGCCACGGTATTCCATCCCAGCACGATCCTGCGTGCAAAGTGTGTGATGGTCCAGAAAAGGAACAGGATGGTAAAACCGCTTGCAAGCGCGTTCATGATATTGACAGCCTTGGCTGCAGTAAGCGGGTTGTCGCCGAAGAGAATGATGAAGAATCTTCCAAGCAACACAAACAAAGGCGCACCAGGCGGGTGCGGGATCTGCAGTTTGTAGGCCGAACTCACGAATTCACCACAATCCCACAAACTTCCCCCGGCTTCGGCAGTTAGCACATAAACCATACAGGCAATAATGCAGACCACCCAACCGGTAATGTTATTGACTCTTCTGAATTGCATAAAGGTTTTGGTTTAAACGAAAAGTAGGTGGCGAAACTACCTGAAAATGCTTTAATAATCAAACCATGAAACGCCTCGGATGTGAATAACGGATCGGTTGCCGTGTTAAAATTCCGGCGGATGGGGAAGTGGGCTGCGGATCTGTTTTCCGTATCGTCTCCGGCCCTGAATTCCCCGGGGCCTTGTTCGAACCATCTGTTCAGCGCCGGGGATTCCTGCCGGCAATCATACTTCGCGGACAACCGGCATCCCGTCGCAAAAAAAAATCCCGCCAGTAGCCTGACGGGATCTTACTCATGGTGATCCTTGTTTATTTTAATGGGGCCGCGAAACCAACCGAATAGGTAAAATGATTGGCCGCAAGATTGGTCACACCTACTTTATACAGTCCCTGGGTGAACATGAATGCATCTCCCCTGCCGAGGTTGAGCTGGAATCCCATACCCAGCGGCATATAAGCCGCGAACTCGCTGCCGCGATACATGGATATGCCCAATCCGCCTACTGCGTAGGGAGTAAGGAAGTATTTGTCGGTGAGTAATTTCAGGTTCAGGGCCGCATCCAGTTCCAGCAGCAGCGCGTCGCTGGTAGGTGCAGCTTTCTCAGGAAAAGGATATTTCACAAATGTGCCCGCCAGGGTACCCGCGAAATCGAGGTGGTTGGTGAGTCCCTTCATATACTGGACACTGAGGCCGTAAGACATTTCGCTGAACTGAGCCCAGCTCCTGTCTTTCAGTACACCCCCAAGCGAGCCGTTCTGTAAACGCTGGGCGGTAGTAAAATCATTGAGGATGAAATTGACGGCGAGGATAGGGCTTTTCTTCTGGTCTCCTTGCTGTGCATTGGAAGCAGTGAAAATACCAGATGCTACGAACAATAGCAGGAATCTTTTCATAAAGCAGATTTTGGTGCAACAAAAATAACCGGACCTGCTAATTATCAAAAAATATTAACTCACCAGTTTTCAACGTTAGCGCCGGGTACCCTTAGGCACCTTGATGAGCTGGACCCGCGTAAGCCCCCCTTTCATGAACCCGAGCACCTTCGCGGCGGAACGGCTGAGGTCGATTACCCGGCCCCTGGCGGCCATTTTTTTGTGCATCCGGTCATTGATCCGCACGATCACCGAACGGCCATTACGGAGGTTGGTAACCCGTACCCAGGTATTCAGTTTGTAAAAGTTGCTGGCACCGGTAAGTTTTTCGTGGCTGTAGATCTCGCCGGTAGCGGTAATGGAACTATCGAGGCTGTAACTGTAAAAGCTGGCGATACCATATAGCGTGTCCAGGTCGTATCCGATAGTGTCTTTGGGCTGGCCCTGCGTTCGGGGAACCACCAGGGCGATCATGCCAATCAGGAAAAGAACAACAATCTTTTTCATACCCGTTTCAATTTTGTAATTTGAGCGGTTACTCATCTCCCTCCCATGAGATCCTTTAAAAGCATTTCTCTTCTTATCCTTCTGGAGCTCGCCCTGCAAAGTTGCGGCTTAAGCAGCAATATCGGTACCCATGGCGATCATGATCCCCCCGTACTACAAACCCGGAAAAGCTATCTCGCTGACATACAGATGGATACAACCAAAAAAATGGTATCCTTAACAAAGTATTTGCAGCCCCTGCTGACAGACTGGAAATATGCCGGAACAGAGAATTTCACCCACCAGGTGCTCTATAATAACCCCGAAGCCTTCCTGCGTCTCCCGGCGGCCAGGGCCTTGCACCTGGTGCAGGAGGAGTTGAAAACCAAAGGGATATCTTTGAAAATCTTTGACGCCTACCGCCCATACAGCGTCACAAGGAAGATGTGGGAGATCGTGCCGGACGAACGATATGCCGCCAATCCCGCAAAAGGCAGCGGGCACAACCGGGGAATCGCGGTAGACCTCACGCTGGTTGACCTGGAAACCGGTGCCGAGTTAGAAATGCCTACGCCGTTCGATAATTTCACTGAAAAGGCGCACCATACCTATATGAACCTCGACTCAACCGTCCTGGCTAACCGCCAATTGCTCAGAACCACCATGGAAAAGCATGGCTTCCGGCCCCTGATAACCGAATGGTGGCATTACTTCTGGTCGGACGGGAAAACTTACCCGCTGATGGATTTCGATTTCGGGACGATGCGCGCACTGGCGGACAAATGATCGGCCGGCCGGAGACAGGGTTTTCAATGCTCCCTGGCCCCTACCGGTTTTCGGCGATCGGCACAACAGCTACCACAGCATCGTGGTTGAGCCTACCATAAATATGAGGAAACTCCTCGTTCACAGAGGGAGCCAGTTCGAACTTCAACGGGGAAGAAAGCCTTTCTGTATCGATCACCAGCTTCAGCAGTTTCGTTTTGCCACTGAAATATCGTTCAAGCACGCCGCTCACCTGGCTTTCCGTACTGCAATGAATGAAGCCCTCGGTGATTAACGAAGGCGCTTCGTAGTAGCCCGCTACGAGTGACTGCCTCCACGCTGCTGCAGTGGTAATATGGTAAATGATCATCGAACTACCCTTTTTATCCTTTGTTCCCGCATCATCAGGTCGGCCAGCACGATCGCGGCAACGGCTTCAACCACCACCGGTACCCTTAAAGCAATGCAGAGGTCGTGGCGTCCTTTCACCGAAAACGGCTCTACCTGCCCGGTACTGCGGTTAAAGCTGCGCTGTTCTTTTGGAGTAGATGAAGTTGGTTTTACCGCTACCCGGAATACCAACGGATTGCCTGTGCTGAT
>DASVBM010000473.1:0-7697 GCA_036375835.1 Chitinophagaceae bacterium
GATGATGCGCCCACGGTAGTTGTCTGCCAGCGATTCGTTCCGCAGCACGGTCAGGCCCGACTTCACCAGTAGTTCAGGATTGAACTGGTGTTCGGTGGCTGCTTTTGCGAATGTATCTTTTGCTTCAGGATTGTAGCCGAGTTGAAAGCGTCGGATGATTTCTTCGCGAAACCCACGTTTCTCTTTCAGGTAGGAGAGTCCCACTGCCTGCCCTTCTTCCGTTTCGAACAACTGTTCTGCAAAGAATCTCTGCGCGAAATTGTTGATGGCAAACAAGGAATCAGCGGTGAGTTGTTGCTGGCGCACCTCGGGAGAAGAATAGGTTTCCTCCACTTCGATGCCGTAACGGTTGGCAAGCCATTTCAGCGCTTCGACATAGCTGTACTTCTCCGCCTCCATCAGGAAGCTGATGGTGTTGCCACTCTTGCCACAGCCGAAACATTTGTAAATCTCTTTGGAAGGAGAGACGGTAAATGAAGGCGTCTTCTCGTTATGGAAAGGGCAGAGGCCGAGGTAATTGGCGCCGCGTCTTTTCAGCCGCACGAACTCGCCCACCACGTCAATAATGTCGATCCGGCTGGTAATCTGTTGTATCGTCTCCTGTGAAATCACCGTGGGCGAATATCGGAAACCCCGGCGAGAAAGCTGATGAAGCCTCGATTAAACCGTGGCTTTATTTATCCCCTGTATCCAGTGCTCAGATAATGAATACGGTACCGGCCTGGCTGCGGATCTCATTCATCGCCGCGTCTTTGGGGAACAAGCCGAAAACCGAACTCCCGCTGCCGGACATGGAGGCGAATACAGCGCCTTGCGCATATAATTTTTCTTTGATGCCGGCGATGGCAGGGTACTCCCGGAACACGGGAATCTCAAAGTCATTTACCAGTGTTTCCCGCCAGGTGCTTACCGGTGCCTGAATAAGGCTGGCAAGGGATACCGGTGGCTGCGTGGGCCGGATCTGTGAGAAAGCCAGCCCGGTGTTGATATGTATGCCAGGGTAGATGATGGCGATGCGGAAGGAGGATAGGTCCAGCTGAACCGGTTGCAGTTCTTCGCCTCTGCCGGTTGCATAGGATGGTTTGTTCCTGATGAAAAAGGGGCAATCGCTGCCCAGTTGCAGTGCGTATTGCAGCAGTTGCTCTTCGGAAAGCTGCAGCCGGAACCGGTCGTTCAGCATGCTCAGCGTAAAGGCGCCGTCGGCACTGCCACCGCCCAGTCCAGCGCCCATCGGGATTCGTTTGTGCAGGTGCATCCGGATGGCGGGCAAGGCCGGGAAATCGCGCCTGAGCAGCCGCCAGGCTTTTACGCAGAGGTTGGATTCGGCGTCTCCCTGCACGGGAAGCCCGGTAAGGGTGAAATCGATTTCATGTGCTTCGGTCCGGGGTACCAGTTCCAGCGCGTCTTTGAGGGCAACCGGGTAAAACACAGTTTCAAGGTCGTGGTAACCATCGTCCCTTTTGCGGGTGACGCGCAGCCCGAGATTGATCTTGCAGTTAGGAAAGCGGATCACGGTGGTATTTAAAAAGCCGGCTGTTACCGGCGCAGAATAAATGAAGAATCAGCCGGTGGCATTATGCCTTTTTACGCCGGTCGATTTCTTTTTTGATAGCACTGGCTTTGATGTAGTCTTCCACTTCGACGGCTTCCTCCAGCGCTTTCTGGAGGTCTTCAATGCTCATAGCCCCCATATCACCCTCGCCTGCATCCACCGTTGCCTTTTCGCCTTTCTTCTTCTTTTTACCGCCGGCGGTGTCTTCCATCATGATGCCGGCGCTTTCCAGGATATGATCGTAGGTATAGATCGGGCAACCGAAGCGGACCGCCAGTGCCAGTGCGTCACTGGTACGGCTGTCTATTTCAACGGTATCGTTTTCTGTGGTACAAACCAGTTTTGAGTAGAATATGCCCTCCTGCAGGTCGTTGATCACGATTTCCTGGAGGTCAACTGAAAATGCATTCATGAAGTTTTTCATCAGGTCGTGCGTCAGCGGGCGGCTGGGCTGCATCCTTTCAAGCGCCACCGCTATCGCCTGCGCCTCAAATCCACCGATGACGATCGGGAGGCGGCGGAGGCCGTTTACCTCACCCAGGACTACTGCGTATGAATGTGTTTGCGTGATGCTATGCGACAGTGCTACTATTTCCAGCTCTATTTTTCTCATATCGGAAGCTTCGCAAAAATAAGACCTTAGTGAATACAGATAGCTTTATCAGTGAAGTATTTATGAGTGCCATAGCGACTGGTTTCCCGGGTTTTACAGCGCCGGGAAAAAGACGTCCGGCCAGCTGCGCTGATGCTGATTTGCGGGCCGCCCATAAAAAAAGCGGAGTCAGACTCCGCTTCAACAACCCAAGATTTTTACCAGCCGGTGAACGGGCCGGGGTGACCTGGTATCTTATACTAACTGCCTTTGATGACGAGATCCCGCCAGGGGTTGAAGATGTTTAATTAGTTTGAATGCGCTGGTGCCGGTTAGCGATTCGTTCCACAAAAGAACAATACAGTCCGAAAAGATGCATCGGGACGGGCGTTTCTAACGCTATTCTAATGCGGAAGACAACAGCGGCGCAGCGGAGCCGGATTCTACAATTCTGAACTGCAGGATCGTGTTCGCGACGTGTGCGGCAGCATATTGCGCCGGAAATTTTCAGCATCGATACAGCTGGTTTAAACATTTCAATTACAATGCGAAGCATACATGGAAAACGGTGCTGACGAACCTTACTACCACAGTGTGGTATCATTTGGCACAGCGATAGCAGGTGAACATTTTGTTAAGGAAGGAAATTACCAATCAACAGGACTTACACTTCAAACGGAACTTATGAAAGAGACGATCATCGTATTAGGTGGCGACGGCTATTATGGATGGCCTATTGCACTGAAACTTGCTGTTACCCGGCCCCGGACAAAAATACTTATCGTAGATAACGAATGGAGAAGGAGCACGGTGCGCCGTATCGGCTCCGACAGTCTTTTACCGGTAGCCAGGCTGCCTAAACGCGTGGCTGCTTTCCGGGAAATCTACGGGCAGGACAACCTCCATTATCTTTTCATGGATGTGAACAGCGACGCGCTGGAGCAGCTGATCCGCGAGGAGCAGCCGCATACAATTTACCATATGGCACAGCAGTGTTCCGCACCTTATTCGATGCTCGGCCTGAACGAATCACTCTATACGATCCAGAATAACGAGGGAAATAACATGCGCCTGCTCTGGGCGGTACGTAAACACGTGCCCGATGCGCATATAATCAAAATGGGTTCAATGGGTGAATATGCCAATGGCGGTATCGATATCGCCGAAGGTTATTTCCACCCCGAGTTCAATGGCAAAAAAGCAGTGAAGCCGATGCCATTTCCGCGGCAGTCAGACGACGTTTACCACATCTCGAAGATCAACGACAGCAATTATGTTTCCATGGCCTGCCGTAAATGGGGGCTGCGGATCACCGAAGTGATGCAATCCACTTTATTCGGCGTTTATATTGACGAGATGCTGGACTGCGAAGACCTGTTTACCCGTTTCGACTATGACGATATTTTCGGAACAGTAGTGAACCGTTTTCTCACGCAGGCGGTGGCAGGTCACCCGCTTACCGTTTACGGCAAGGGTAACCAGACCACCGGTATCATGCCGATGAAAGACGCGGTGAATTCGCTGGAACTGATTGCAGGAACTATCCCGGAACCCGGCTCACACGTAGTGGTGAACCACGTTACAAAAGCCAACAGCACGATCAACGAACTGGCTTCCGGTGTAAAGGAGCTGGCTGAAAAACTGGGTTATGAAGTAACCGTGAACCATGTGTTTGACCCACGCAGCGAAAGCGACGCGGTGAAACATGATATCCGGGTGATGACCGGTCATATCGACAGCAATGTCTGCGTTACTTCCATCCAGGACGTGCTGGAGGAAACACTCGGCATTATTGCAAAACATAAAAACAGGATCAACAGCAACGTATTTACCCATCATATTCATGCTTTCCGCGGTGAGTTCTCTGAAAACGCGGAAGCAGATGCACTTGAAGACGTAACCAATGAAACAGCCTGGTCTTCGTTCTTCGAATCACATTTCAGCACCAGCCGGGTTAACCTCAACCCGGGAACACTGGGAACCGTATCGACCGACGTGAAGAAGGTACGCCGCGATGCAGCGGTGACCGGGGCCGTGGAAGGCAACCCGCTGGCGATGTATGATTTCGGAAGAAAGAAACTGACAGAGATCAAAAGCCTCTGTAACGAGATATGGCCGTCGAAGGGTTATGAACTGGTGGTTGCAAACGGAACCTCGCAGACCATCAACCTCCTGGCACTTTCGATGATCCGCGCATACGGCAGCAATGGCGCTCCCTTGCGTGTGATCACTTCCACGCACGAGCATCCCGGAGGAATCGGTGTGTTTGAAAACCTGCCGGAATACAAGGTCTTCTACCTGGACGACGCGGTGTTGAACAACCCGCGCAAATTCCGGAAAGTGGTAAAAGAGATCCAGCCGCAGGTAGCATTTCTTTCGCAGGTGTATTATTCGAATGCGAATACTTCGGCATTCAATACTTTCAGCCGCATCACCAGAAGGGAAGTGCCCGGGTGCAGGATCATCCTCGACGTTACGCAGGCGATCGGGCTTTACAGCCTTCCGTTCGGCATTGCGGATGTGCTGATCGGCAGCGCGCACAAATGGCTTTTTGGTCCGCATGGCAGCGGTCTGACCTGGATAAAAAAAGAATTTCACCAGTGGATACAGGGTCTGTTCTGGAACGGAATGGGCATTGCTGCCGGCGCGCAGCAGGAAGGGCTGAGCCTGCAGGGCGGGCAGGACTTTGTAATGTACGCCGAACTTGCGGAGGCATTGAAGCTTTACCGGCAGGTTGGCAAGGACCGGGTGCAGCAGCGATCCGCTTACCTGGCAACTTACTTCCGCGAAAAACTGGAAGACGTGCTGCAACGCTCGGGTATCCGGTACAGGATTCTCAACACCAACCCGGAAGCGCCGATGCTGGCATTCGGATTCCCGGAGTTTCATCCGTTTGCGCTATACAGTGAATTAAATGACAATGGCGTCCACTGCAAGTGCATCATCGGGAACGAGCAGGATGGTGAAACGGTGAATATTCTTCGATTCGGCCTGCCTTATTTCGAGACGATAGACAGGCTGGAACGCGCTGCAGAGGTTGTAGAGGAAGTACTCCGCAGGCAACAAAAAGTTGTTCCGCTGGAGAACAAAACCGTTGAAGCAGCACCTGAGAAGAAAGCTTCGGTTTTATCTGTTGCCGCCTGAGAAACTGTTTTTGAAAGAGATGAGTTTGAATACGATGAAAAACTACCTGGTCTATACCAATGTTACTACCTGGGATGAGCCGCCAAGGGCGCGGCACCAGGTGACCAACGAACTGAAAGCGGACGGTGTGGTGTATTTCGTGGAAAAGAACCGTGTCGGGCGGCCACGCGTAGAACTTCGTAAAGCGGAGGAGAACGTGGTCGTCGTGACACCCTATTTCCCCGTTGTGCACAAAGCGCGTTACCGCATGCCGGTGATCAATGAAGTTTACCATAACTGGTTACTGAAAAAGATCGGCGACCTGGACCTGCGGTTCGATATGGTGGTGAATTTCGATCATACCGCGCCCTGCATCAACCGTTATTTTGACAACGTGGTATTCTATTGCGCGGACGACATTGTTGGCGTTGGAAACTTCAACCCGTTTTTCATCAACCGGTACCATGCGCGCACCGAGCGGCTGGTGGCGGAAAAGTCGAAAGCCTGTATCTGCACCTCTGAATACATGGGCCAGAAGATCGGCATGTACAACCGGAACACGCACGTGGTACCGCTGGGAGCGCCGCTGATCAACTATCACGGAACCGTTGCGCCGGCCAGGGAGAAGGAATTGCCCACACTGGGACTGGTTGGCTACCTCGATAACAATATGGATATGGAACTGCTGTACCAGATCCTGGACCAGTTTCATACGATATTCATCGGGCCGGTGAGTGAAGCAAACCGGAAGAAACTCGCGCGATTCCCCAAAGCCGAACTGGTAGGGCCGAAGACCGGTGCAGCACTTTATGAAGCGCTCAGCCGTGCCGACGTTTGCATCGCCCCTTATGACCCCGCGAAGCTGAACAAGGGAGCCACTCCGAACAAACTCTGGCTTTACCTTACGCTGGGTAAGCCTGCGGTAGTAACCAATATGCCCAACATCGAAAAATGGGATCTTGGCGAAGAACTCGTCTACCGCTGCGAAAACAAAGACTTCATCGCCAATTGCATTAAAGCTTACCGGGAAGATTCCATTGAGCACGTGATCCGCCGCCAGGAACTGGCCAGGGGCAACAGCTGGAAACACCGTGTTGAAAAAATAAAAGAGATCTATCACCGCAGCATTACGCCCGCGCCGGAACCGGAAACCAGGCTTGTGGCGTAGTTGTTGAAACCCTGAAGACATGAAAATCCTCGCAATCGCATCGGGTGGTGGGCACGTAGTTGAACTGCTGCGACTACAGCCGGCTTTCGATGGCCACGAGCTGGTGTATATGTCCACACACGAAAGCTTTGCTGGTTCATTTAAAGGGTATGAATACCACACGATACCCGATTTCAGCAGGTGGAATTCATTCAGGATGCCATTTATTGCCACAAAGGTGCTGCGCGCGCTGAGGCAGATCAAACCCGACGTAATCGTTACCACGGGAGCGGCGCCCGGTGTACTGGTGCTTTTTCTGGGCAGGCTGCTCGGGGCAAAAACGATCTGGGTGGAAAGCCTTTGCCATGCAGAACGCGTTTCCATCAGCGGCAAGATGTGCATGCGTTTTGCGGATCGCGTATATACACAGTGGCCGCACCTGGCGAACAGGAAAATTATTTATTCAGGAAACATCATGAAATGATATTCGTTACCGTAGGCAGCCAGCTTCCTTTTGACCGGATGATCCGCGCCGTGGATGAGGTGGCGGCTTTTTATAAGGATAAAGAATTTATCGCGCAGGTTTTCGGCATGAAATACCAGCCGGCGAATATCAAAACGCTGGATTTTATTTCACCGGTAGATTTTGCCGGCTATATTGAAGCCGCCGAACTGGTGATCAGCCACGCCGGCACCGGAACCATACTCTCGGTTTCACAGATGCAGAAGCCGCTTATTGTTTTTCCGCGTCTCGGTAAACTCAAAGAAACGCGTAACGATCACCAGATGTCCACCTGCAGGATGCTCGAACAAAGCTGCGGGCTGCAGGTAGCTTATGACCGGGAGCAGCTGAAGGAGAAGCTGGATGCGTTTTTTGCCAACCGGCTCCCCATCATGGAACCGGTACCTCCATATGCTTCCGCGCAATTGCTGCAGAGCATCAGCGGATTTATCGCCGAGCCGGCAAGTTCGCTGGCAGCGGGGCAATAATATGGCAAGCGGTTGCCTCACTGAAAAACACGTTGCAGTTGCCGGTATGCGGTAATGGTTTCAATTAACAGGCTTAATTTTCCAAACCCGGTCTTCCGTTCCGGCATAAAGGCCGTTCCCATTGCCGGAAAGCTTATCTAATACCACTATAACATTGACAGGAGGCGGAATTTAATGTTCAACCGGCTTTGATAAGCTGGCTGCTTGTGTAGTTTTGCAGTCAATCAAAACCAGATGCATTTATGAAAAACATCTTCCTGCTGTTCCTGCTTTTAGCGGGAATATCCTTCCCG
>DASVBM010000453.1:0-6674 GCA_036375835.1 Chitinophagaceae bacterium
TCCATCGCGGATCTGAAAGATTCGTTCTCCAGGATTTTCCAGAGTGTTTCGTTGCCCGCCAGTTTGATGTTTACGTTGAGGTCGGCGGCAGAAGGAAGGTTTTTGGCCGCGCGCAGTGCTGAATCTTTTTCAGGATAGCGCGCCAGTTCGGTGAGGGAATAAACAAGGTAAACAAAAAGGCTCCGGGAGGCATCCAGCTGCTGTCGCAGTATTTTTACGGGGTCGCTTTTTCCGCTGCCGTCCATGGTTTCCAAAGCGTACAAAAGCTGCATCACCTTAACTCTGATATTTCTTCTGCTGATCATCGTCTAAAGAACTTTAAAGGGCAGCGAAGATAAGACATCGCCGCTACAACCGCCGATTTACCGGGTTCAGCCGGCAGCCATCACCCGCTGTGATATTCGATGCCGGCGGCCGGACCGGTCTAACACTATGGGGTATAATGCTCCGGGAACCAGTGAAAAAATGACACTCCCTTTCCGAAACTTCCCCCATCTTTGCCGGCCGATTCTGGCAGCCCGGGGGGCGCCTTTTTAACAAAACTGAAATTTTGTCAAGTTTTCGGGCGGTGGCAGAAAACTTGTTGAGCACAAGCCTCGAACAATTAATTATTCAACTAACATAAAAACCAAACGTATGGCTGAAAGTCTGAAAGTAACTCCTTTACATGACAGAGTTATCGTAAAACCTGCCGCTGCCGAAGAAAAGACTGCAGGCGGCATCATCATCCCTGACACTGCAAAGGAAAAACCTCAGCGTGGTACTGTAATCGCTGCCGGTCCCGGTAAAAAGGACGAGCCGGTTACCGTAAAAGTGGGTGATACTGTGCTTTATGGCAAATACGCCGGTACCGAACTCCAGATCGAAGGTGGTGACTACCTGATCATGAGAGAGTCCGATATCCTGGCAATCGTATAAAAGCTGTACCTGTCCGCAGGTGCGCTACCCGCTCCCCTGCCGCACAGCGTTCAACCGTAGAAGTGTGCGACGCAAGGGACGATCCTAACCCGGTGCTGCAGACTACCAAAACAAACATTCATCACAAAAATTTAAAACTGGTTCATATGGCTAAACAACTCTTCTTCGACATTGAAGCAAGAAATAAAATGAAAAAAGGTGTGGACACACTGGCGAATGCCGTGAAGGTCACCCTCGGTCCCAAAGGCCGCAACGTGGTAATTGAAAAGAAGTTCGGTGCTCCTTCTGTAACCAAAGACGGTGTTACCGTGGCTAAGGAAATCGAGCTGGAAGACGCTATTGAAAATATGGGTGCACAGATGGTGAAAGAAGTGGCTTCCAAAACCGCAGATATTGCAGGTGATGGTACCACAACCGCTACTGTTCTGGCGCAGGCCATCATCAGCGAAGGCCTGAAGAACGTAGCCGCAGGTGCAAACCCGATGGACCTGAAAAGGGGTATCGACAAGGCGGTTGCCAAAGTAGTGGAAAGCCTGAAGAAGCAGTCTCAGACTGTAGGTACCGACAGCAGCAAGATCCAGCAGGTAGCTTCAATCTCCGCGAACAACGACGACGTGATCGGTAAACTGATTGCTGAAGCTTTTGCCAAAGTAGGCAAGGATGGTGTAATTACCGTTGAAGAAGCGAAAGGTACCGATACCACTGTTGAAGTGGTGGAAGGTATGCAGTTCGACCGCGGTTATATCTCTCCATACTTCGTTACCAACAGCGAAAAGATGGAAGCGGAACTGCAGAACCCTTATATCCTGATCTATGACAAGAAGATCAGCACGATGAAAGACATCCTGCCGATCCTGGAGAAAGTAGCCCAGCAGGGTGCACCGCTGCTCATCATCTCGGAAGACCTGGAAGGTGAAGCACTGGCAACACTGGTGGTAAACAAGCTGCGTGGCACGCTGAAAGTCGCTGCTGTTAAAGCGCCGGGCTTCGGTGACCGCAGGAAGGAAATGCTGCAGGATATCGCTGTGCTTACAAAAGGTATCGTGATCAGCGAAGAGCAGGGATACAAACTCGATAACGCAACGCTGGACTACCTCGGTCGTGCAGAGCGCGTGGTGATCGACAAAGACAATACTACTGTTGTAAACGGTAAGGGTGCAAAAGAAGATATCCAGGCCCGCATCAACCAGATCAAGGCCCAGATCGAGACCACTACTTCCGACTATGACAGGGAGAAACTCCAGGAGCGCCTGGCCAAACTGAGCGGTGGTGTTGCCGTTCTGAACGTGGGCGCAGCCACTGAAGTTGAAATGAAAGAGAAAAAAGACCGCGTTGACGATGCGCTGCACGCAACAAGGGCTGCTGTGGAAGAAGGCATCGTTCCCGGCGGTGGTACCGCATTCCTCCGCGCTATCGAGACAATCGAGACCATGGAAGGCGAGAACATCGACGAAACAACCGGTATCAAGATCGTGAGAAGGGCGCTTGAAGAGCCTGTCCGCCAGATCGCTGCCAACGCAGGTATCGACGGTTCTATCGTGGTACAGAAGATCAAGGAAGGAAAAGGTGATTTCGGATTCAACGCAAGAACAGAAACCTACGAGAAGATGTTCAGCGCAGGTATCATCGATCCTACTAAAGTAGGACGTGTTGCCCTGGAGAACGCTGCTTCTATCGCGGGTATGTTGCTGACTACCGAGTGTGTTGTAGCAGACAAGCCTGAACCGAAGGCTCCCGCAGGCGCACCAGCCGGCATGCCGGGAATGGGCGGAATGGATTATTAATTCCGCGGCTCCGCGAATATTGGAAAAGTACAGAAGCACCTCATCATGGATGGGGTGCTTTTTTTATACCGGCAAGTCCGGGAGCTGTTGCGCGGTATACCCGCTGGTTTACGGGTTGAGACTTTCAGGAACAGAGGCGCCACAGCCGGAGATCAGGAAAAGACAACCGTCTACGCGCGGTAAGATTGAAATGGAGATTGACTGCCTCGTGCCTGCCTGAATTCAGCTATCAGGTCCGGCCTTTTACATGCCGGATAAAGCCGTGCACCATCAGGTGCTGGGCATAGCCATAGGTGAGCATCACCGCGATACCGATCAGGAAATCTTCCCAGAGAAACATATTCAGCCCGAGGATCGAATCCGAAAGTAAAAAAAGCGCGGCGCCGGGGATAAAAAATTGCGGCGCCAGTGACCGTGCTTTCTTACTGCCCAGAACATTACAGGCCATCAGGAACATCAGCGAGATCACTGCCATATAAGCCATCAGTGGTGTGCCCAGGTTTCCGGCAAGGGGAAGAACGGTGCGCATGATCAGCACATCGAAAATTGCAACCGCTGCCAATGGAATAACCAGGTTTCCGGGATTCTTCTGCGGAAACAGTTTCTGTATCCGCCAGAAATAAATGATGTAGAACAGGTGCATCACCAGGAACAGCAACAGCCCGGTGATGAAACCGCCGCGCCCTGATAACAACAGGAAAAGGTCTCCTGCCCAGGCCAGCAATAAAGCGGCAACGACAAGCAGTTTTGAAGGTACGTGGTGCCGGGTGGAGGCGTTCGTCAGGAAATAAGCAAGCAACAAAGGCATGAGCGCACCTTTGGTGAAGATCCGGTTCGACTCCTGTTGGGTATAGATCAGGTAGCAATCCGCCAGTAATGCCACCCAGAAGAAAAAGATGAGGTATTGATTTTTGTTTTTCATGAGTCAGGGGCTTGGGTTAGTGCAGCCGCTCCAGCCAGACCGGCCTGCCAAAATACAGCCGGAGACTGTCTTTTACCCTTGTGGTATCAGCCGGGAGAATGTTCTGGTAAACGAAAAGGCGGTAGCGCAGCGATGCGCCCGATCCGGTACTGTCGAAATAACTGCGTACGCCGTATTCGCCCAGTTGATTCGTCCGGGTAACCGCGCGGTTGCGGGAGGCTGTAATCTCGTGGTAAATCTTGTAGTTGGCCGAGTCGCTGACTGTTCGTATCACGGTATCTTTTGCCGGCAAAGTATCTGTACTGGCTACAGCCTGCGTGTCGTCATTGTTAAACACGTTTTCTACCTGTTCGCTGGTCTGCTGCGACTCATTTGTTTTGATGAACAGCACGTATACGCCGAATGCAAGTCCTGCAACGACCGCGATAATGGCCAGCGTGAGAATAAAACCAACCATCCACTTCTTCCGTTTCACCGGCTCTTCGTCTTCTGCTTCATCTTCATCGATATACTGTATGTTGACCCGTTCGGCCAGGGCCTCCCCGGGTATCAGTTCAAACCGTCCGTCCCTTGCTTTCTGGAGGGTGCCGATGCCTTCAATTGCCCAGGGCTTACCGATATTGACGAACTGCCTTACTTCGGAAACATAAGAAGAGAAGTCAGCCCGGACCAGGCTTTTGATTTTGCCGGTATGCTGCACGATATAATCAATAAGCGCGGGCGAGGTTTCGACTTTTGTATTGTGTTCGAAGTGTATGCCCTCCAGCGGGAAGAATGTTGTTTTATCGGCATCGGGTGGCAGCACAAAATTCTCGTCCAGCCTGAAACTGCCAATTCCTTCCAGGTCAACCTGTCTGTTCGAATAGAGATAATTGGCAATAAGTGTGTCGAATTTTTTCACCCGTTATTGATTTATAGTGTTTTGCCGCAAGATAGAAATTATAATCTGTATAGATACGTTGAACCGGTAACAAAAATTGTGCAGCGGGAACCAGGTTTCCGAAGTAAATACAAGTCGGCAACGATAGCTGACGATCGTATCCATCATTTGATGAAACCATTATCGTCAGCTGCGTGCTAATGCGGCGATCATTACATTTGCAGCATGCTGACACCCGAACAGGAAAAGTTCGTTGCATATTGGGAAAAAAACAGGGAGAAAGAAAAGAAAACCCTGCGCCAACTCGTTATTGGATTACCAGCGGGGCTCACCTTTGCAGTTGCTATCGTTGCGCTGCTGGTATCCGGATGGTATGAACGTGCGAACATGGTTGCGTTCAGCAGTTCGAGTCCTTACGTGTTTCTTGCGGCTATCGTTATCATCGTAAGTTTTATTGCGATATTCACCCGCAGGCACCGCTGGGAGATGAACGAACAACAATATCTTGAATTAAAATCGCGGCAGAAATCCGAATCCGGCGATGCAGCGCAAGCGGAAGCAGGCAGCGCCACCACTTCGGCCACAAACAAAACAACATGAGATTACTCCCCCTGGTCCTGGTCCTTTTTTCCTTCTCGATAAATTCCTGCAGCGAGAATGGCTGCAAGCCTGTACGCCCTGACGTGGAAGAGCCGCAGATGCTTGCGTTTGCTTCCACCAACGGCATTACCGCCACGAAGCACCAGTCGGGTCTCTATTACCAGATCCTCAATCCCGGCTCCGGGGTTACGCCTACATTGAGTTCAAAGGTCTATGTTACCTATGTCGGCAAGCATATGGACGGAACGGTATTCGACCAGACCAACACCGTGGTTTCGTTTTTCCTGTCCGACCTGCTGGAAGGATGGAAAATCGGCCTGCCCCTGATCAGGAAGGGAGGGCACATCCTGCTGATCGTTCCCTCCTCCCTCGCCTATGGCTGCAGCAGCACTTCCGGAGCCATGCCGCCGAACAGCATTCTGTATTTTGATATTCAACTTATAGATGTACAGTAAAATACTGAAAATGAAGCATAAAAACCCTTGACGCATAAGGGATTTTGCAGCTGATTTTTCATATTCAAACCCCTATCTTTGCCGCCACTAAAAAATTGTAAACCCCGATTTTTATGCAACTGAAAGGCTTGGTGCGATTCTTTGCCATTGCATTGATTCTGATTTGTCTTTATCAACTTTCCTTCACCTGGTTCGTCAGGAGCCACGAGAACAAGATGCGTGACAAGGCCGCAACATGGGTCAAAAGCAATTACCCTACTGCCCAGCAAAAATATCCCGGCAATGCAGAAATGCAGAAGCTCTACCAGGACACCCTGGACAGTTACCTGGATGCGCGCACCCAGCGTTACCTCGACAGCACCAAGAACCAGAAGATCTATTTTGGTTTAGCCACTTATCAGACTGCGAAGCAGAAAGAACTGATGCTCGGTCTGGACCTCCAGGGTGGTATCAGCGTAACCATGGAAGTGGGCATTGACGGACTGATCAAAGCGCTGGCCAACAATACCAAAGACCCTGCATTCAACACCGCACTGAACAAGGCGATCCAGCAAAAAGCAAACAGTGGCGCGAACCTGATCACGCTGTTCCGCGACCAGTTTAAGTCGGCAAATCCCAATACGCCGCTTGCGCCTTTCTTTGCTGCAAAGAGTAGTGGAAGAATCAAGTTCAATTCAGACGACAATGCGGTGATTAATTACCTCAGGGGTGAAGCATCTACTGCGTTCAACAATACTTTCGACATCCTCACCACGCGTATCGACCGTTTTGGTGTGGCGTCTCCCAACATCAACAAAGATGAAAGCAAAAGCATCATCACCATTGAACTGGCCGGCGCCAAAGACCCCGAGCGTGTAAGGCGTTACCTGCAGTCTACGGCGAACCTCCAGTTCTTCGAAGTCTATAACCTTCGTGAGATCTACGGTGGCCTGGTTTCGGCGGAGAAAGCGATCTTCGATTACCAGCGCACCGGTAAAGCCGGCATCGATACCACCGCTGTTTCGTCTGATACAACCGGAAAAGCGGCAACCACCGGTGATACGGCAAGCCGTACCGTTTCCGGTATTACCGGTACCCCTGCCACAGCAAAGAACGCACAGGCTGACTCCTTCCCT
>DASVBM010000497.1:0-3933 GCA_036375835.1 Chitinophagaceae bacterium
AGATGGGACTGATGCAGGAAAGGATTACCTCTACTAAAAACGGTTCTATCACATCGGTGCAGGCGGTATACGTACCAGCTGATGACCTTACTGACCCGGCTCCGGCAACTACTTTTGCGCACCTCGATGCAACAACAGTATTGTCAAGGAAGATCGCTGACCTGGGTATCTATCCGGCGGTTGACCCGCTTGATTCTACCTCAAGGATCCTTACACCTGCGATTGTTGGTGAGGCACACTATGCCTGCGCGAACAGGGTGAAGCTTATCCTGCAGCGTTACAAGGAACTGCAGGACATCATCGCTATCCTGGGTATGGATGAACTGAGTGAAGAAGATAAACTGACTGTTGCCAGGGCCCGTAAGGTGCAGCGCTTCCTGTCGCAGCCTTTCCATGTGGCCGAACAGTTTACGGGTCTCAAGGGTGTATTCGTATCAATTGAAGACACGATCCGTGGCTTCAACGCTATCATGGATGGCGAAGTGGATGAGTACCCTGAAGCAGCTTTCAACCTGGTAGGTACGCTGGAAGACGCTATCGAGAAAGGAAAGAAGATGCTGGAGCAGGCGAAAGGATAATATCCGCACAGCTACCAGGTGGTAGGGTAATCCTGAATTTCACCGCGGCCTGGTTACCTGAAGGCTTAATCAGTTAACGAATTTTTTATGACACTTGAAATATTAACCCCGGAGCGGAAATTATACAGCGGAGAAGTATACGGCGTTCAGTTGCCGGGTATTTCCGGTTTGTTTGAAGTGCTGGATAAGCACGCGGCTATGGTGAGTGCGTTGGGCAAGGGTAACCTTAAGATCCTGCGCGATAAGAATAATGCTGAGAATTATACCATCCAGGGCGGGTTTGTAGAGGTGCTGAACAACAAGGTAACAGTCTTGGTGGAGGGCGCGAAGGAAGCCTGAGCAACCGATAAGAAATCCTAAGCCCTCATCACAGGATGAGGGCTTTTTTTTGTGTAGCCGGCCGAAGCGCAGTTCAGGTTGATGATACCCGTAACCTTTGGTTGATTGCGGACATCTTTCCCCGAAGCGCGAACCTGTTCAGAACAACAGTTTATTATAATGGACCGACACTGGGAACAGCTGTCAGCGCGTTACAGTTGGTTGCATAAGCCAAATCCGCTACATTTGCCGCCTCTAAATAATAATTATGGCAACTACTTCCGATATAAGTCGTGGTATGATCATCAAGCTCGATGGCAGTTTGTATTCCGTGGTGGAATTTGGTGAAAACAAAACTGCACGCGCTGCGGCAAAGGTATGGGCGAAGCTCAAAGGTGTAGATAACAATCGCACCATTGAAAAAACCTGGAATAGCGGGGAGACCATTTTTCCTGTCCGCGTTGAAAAAAAGGCTTACCAGTTCCTCTACAAAGATGAGAGTGGCTACAATCTGATGAATAACGAAACTTTCGAACAGATTGCACTGGCTGAGGAAATGATCGATGCACCGCAGTTTTTGAAAGAAGGGGGTGAAGTATTCGTTTATATCAACACCGAGACGGAACAGCCTATCGGAGCTGAGCTCCCGGAAAAAATCAACCTACTTATCACTTACTGCGAACCCGGTGTACGCGGAGATACTGCAACCCGCGCGCTGAAGGCTGCAACTGTCGAGACCGGCGCAACAGTGAACGTACCGTTATTTGTAAACGACGGTGAAGTGATCAAGGTGAACACGAAGACCGGCGACTATGTTGAAAGGGTTAAATAATTTTCGCGCATAGTGAAATTCTTTTCCGGAAGAGGCTGCCAGCGGGGCGGCCTTTTTCTATTATACCTGTAGCGTACAGTTCACCCATTCGCCGTCGAAACTGGCGTTGTATTTCCGGTAGAAATTGATGGCGGGTTCGTTCCATTCCAGTACCTGCCAGCAGATTGCAGACCATCCTTCGTCGCGGGCGGTTTCAACCAGGCAGTTGAATAGAAGCTTGCCGATGCCTTTTCCACGCCAGGATTCCGTGACCAGGATGTCTTCCAGGTACATTCTCGCACCTTTCCAGGTGGAGTAACGGATGTAATAGAGCGCGAACCCAACGATCAGACCTTCGGCTTCCGCCACATAGGCCCACCACACCGGCTTGTCTCCAAAACCGGTTTCTTCAAAATGGCTCAGTGAAACGGTAACTTCGTTTGGCGCGCGTTCATAGGCGGCGAGTTCCTGCACCAGCTCCAGCAACCGCGCACAGTCTTTTCTTTCGGCCTTCCTGATTACGATATTATTCATGATTGAATTCTCATTTCTTTGAACAGTACCTGCGATATCACTGCAGTGCCTGATCTAAATCGTTAAGTATGTCCTGAATGTTTTCTATTCCCACACTCATCCTGATGAGGCCGTCGGTGATCCCGAATGATTCGCGTTCTTCCCTGCTCACACCAAAATGGGTCATCGAGGCGGGATGGGAAACCAGCGTATCAACCGTGCCCAGCGATACTGCCCTGACACACATCTGCAATTTGTCGATAAACTGTTTTCCTCCCTCCAGGCCATTCTTCAATTCGAAGCTCAGAACGGCGCCTGGATGTTTCATCTGCCGCATGGCAAGTTCCTGTTGGGGGTGTGATCCGAGTCCGGGATAGTTTACCCGGGCAACAGCCTTATGTTCCGACAGGAATTCGGCCACTGCAGACCCATTGCTGCAATGTCTCTCCATTCTTACTTCAAGTGTTTTCATGCCAACACCGAGCAGGTAGGCGTCAAATGGATTTGAGTTTCCCCCCATCAGCACGTGCCATTTCCAGGCCTGTGTATTCATGAACTGTAGATCCTTCCCCAGCAAAACGCCGCCGATGGCAGTGCCATGCCCGTTCAGAAATTTCGTTGTGGAGTGAAAAACGAAATCGGCACCGAAGCGAAAAGGCTGCTGCAGGTATGGGGTGCAGAACGTATTGTCAACCGATACGATGCAGTTTTTTTGTTTGGCAATTGCTGCGATTGCGGCAATATCCACGAGTTGGATTGTGGGGTTGGCGGGGGTTTCAAGATGTATCATCCTGATCGCAGGGTCTGCTGCGAGGGCATGTTCCACTTCGTCAGGATTGCGCATGTCGACGATGACGGGTTGAATATTGCAGGCAGCCAGCACCTTGTGCATGAGTTCATGCGTACCGCCGTATAACGAATAATGGGACAGCACCTTGTCCCCGGCTTTCAGGTTGCTGAGGAACAGCGTAGTCATTGCCGCCTGTCCGCTGGAATGCAACAAGGCCTTTAGCTTCAGTGGCTCACCTTTTTCGTCATTCAGCCCGAATGCTTCCAGCGCGGCAATGGTCTCTTCGGCCACGCGGAAGGTAGGGTTTCCCCATCTGCTGTAAATATTCGTTTTATCATCGCCTTTAAAGCGTTCCATACCCTGTTGAGCAGTGTCAAAAGTGAATGTGGATGAGGCGTAAATGGGGGTAAGGTGGGCGTACTCAGGAAATACCTGCGGCACCGAGTGAATGGCGACGGACCCGATACCTTTAAGTGTGAACTTCTTTTCCATCAGTTATTCGTGTAATTGGGAACAATTCAGGTAATTAGTGTTCTCAAATGTAGCAAAATGAAAGAGCTATTGGGTTCCTATGCCGCTTATAATTACTGGGCAAACCAGGAGTTAATGAAAAAAATTGTTTCGTTGCCTGAAGCACAACAACGGGCTGAAGTGAAAAGCAGTTTCAGCTCGCTTCATGCGACCATCATTCATATGTGGGATGCAGAAAGTATCTGGTGGCAACGCATGAAACTGCATGAGAACATTATCGTTCCCAGCCTGAGCTTTCATCCCAGTACGGCAGAAGCAGCCAATGGACTGCTGCAGCAAAGCCGGGAATGGGCAGAATGGGCACAGAGCGCTACCGTTCCACAGCTGGAACACGAGTTTGCCTACCAGAACACGAAGAAAGAAAAATTCCGGCAGCCGGTATGGCAAGTGAT
>DASVBM010000482.1:0-6872 GCA_036375835.1 Chitinophagaceae bacterium
GGGGAACTTCACCACTTTCGCCTTAACAGGATTGTTGCGGATATCAATAAAGATTTCTGTGTCCAGCGCCGCATTTTCAATGGTTACATAGCCAAGACCGATTGCCTTATTCAGGCTGGGTGATTGTGTACCGCTGGTAACCTTGCCAATTGTGTTTCCCGAAGCATCTTTGATGATATAGTCGTGACGCGGAATCCCACGCTCGATCATTTCAAAGCCCACCAGCTTTCTTTTTACTCCCTCCGCCTTCTGTTTTTCCAGTATGTCTTTAGCGGTGAAAGGAGTGGTCTTGCTGAGTTTCGTGATCCATCCAAGACCCGCTTCAAGCGGAGTGGTGGTATCATCAATATCGTTTCCATAAAGGCAATAGCCCATTTCCAGCCTGAGC
Source organism: Chitinophagaceae bacterium (assembly GCA_036375835.1). GTDB lineage: Bacteria > Bacteroidota > Bacteroidia > Chitinophagales > Chitinophagaceae > JAEZDC01. The sequence continues at coordinate 389 of DASVBM010000482.1, forward strand.
GTATCCCTTGCAGCCAGGCCTATTGGTTTGATTCCCTGTGCCTTGCCTGCTTCGAAGATGGCATTCCATATCTTGCCGGCGTTGTCGTTCTCATCTTCAAAATAAATCTCCACACCGCCACTGCCGGTATAACCGGTAGCACTGATCAGCACATTTTCAACACCTGCAAACGTACCTTTTACAAAAGTGTAATACTTCAGGTTCAGGATGTCGAGGCTGGTAAGCGGCTGAAGGATCCGGGTTGCATTGGGTCCCTGGATGGCGAGCAGGCAGGTTTTATCGCTGATATTGTGCATTTCAACCCCGTTGCTATTGTGCTTACTCACCCAGTTCCAGTCTTTTTCAATGTTGGAAGCGTTTACAACCAGCATATATACCTTGTTTGGTTCAATGCAGTAAACGATCAGGTCGTCAACAATGCCACCATTATCGTTTGTGAACGAACTGTATTGCGCATCCCCCTGTTTCAGTTTCGACGCGTCATTGGTGGTAACGCGCTGGATCAGGTCCAGTGCCTGTTCGCCCTTCAGCATGAATTCACCCATGTGGCTTACATCAAAAACACCGGCGTTCTTTCTTACAGTTGCGTGTTCGTCATTAATACCGGAATAGCTGATCGGCATATTGTATCCTGCAAACTCCGCCATTTTCGCGCCCAGCTCAATGTGTTTCTGAGTAAAGGGTGTATTCTTCATATAACAGTCTTTTTGTGGCCGCAAAATTACAGGAATGTTGGTCGCGGAACATGACGACAGGCAGGAATATCAGTTTGCATTCTGCATACCTGTGATTTGCAGGGCGGGATGAAGGGAAATCGGTATGGCCTGAAAAAAGGGAGAACCCTTTCCCGGGAACAGGAAGGGGTTCTTGAACTCCCAACTTCAACCAAGTTTAACTGCCAAAGCGGATCATCATCAGGTCGCCGAGATAAAACGGTGTCCCTGTTCTGACTTCAGCTTTTGCCTGCCTGGCAGCTGCGGGATGCGAAGGCTTGTGAAGGCCGGTACGCTGGTAGCGATAGCCGCTGTCGGTACCCTTGCTGTTCTTCTCCAGTTCCTTCTTTTGCCGCTCCAGTTCTTTTTGTTGTTCTTCAATATCACGACGACGCTGCTGCCGTTCAGATTCTGTCATTCCATCTGTGCCCATCTCTTCCTGCACCCTGTCGGCTCTTTCAATGCCAGAGGTGGTCATGATATAGGTTTTGCCGCCGTCAACAGAGTAGGTGGATTTATCGTAAACAGTGTTGCGATTGTACCGTCCGCCGTCGAATTCGAAGTTGAACCAGCTGAACCAGTCAACACTTTCATCCACCCGGATCCTTTTACCCACCGGCACCTCAATTACCAGGGCAACACGCTGGTCGCGGAACTTTGTTTCTTTTGTCACAGCGAATCCTTTCTGCATCGTAAGTACGCTGTCCAGCTGCGTTACGTTAAAAGAGATCTGCTGCATCACTTCTTCCGCCTGTGTAATAGAACGTCCGCGGGAGAATTTCACGATATATGCATGGTATAATGAGTCATCACTCCTGGCAACCCTTACCGCCACGCGCTTCACCAGCATCGAGTCCTCGTCCTTTGTGAGCATGAAGATCTCATTATCACCTTCGTCTCCGGAGATCGTGTATGGATAATATTTACCGGGTTCTTCGCCCAGCCTCACTTCGAGAATACCGTTAGAAGGCTGCGCGATGTTGTAGCTGAATTTGTCACTTACTTCACGGCTGAAGTTCGATGCGATACCGGTGCCAAGCGAGATGGCACAGATCCAACCGATTAACCAGAGCCCTCCGAAGATCCAGCCGAGGTAATGCCTGCCGGATTTCACACGCATCAGCCTGCGCACCAGCCAGGTGATCAGCCCGATTACGGGTACGAAGATGAAGAGAATGATTGTGGGCCATACCAGCGAGGACTGCAGTTCACCATCAAGGATGAAATCCTTCAGCGGAACAAAGTCTGAGCCCTTGATTGAACCGAATATGATGAACATCAGCAGGGCGAAGGCGATAAAACCGGCAATCACCAGGAATAAAGCCTTGATCAGTACACCGAGTACCTGAAGGAAGGCATTTCCTCCTTTACGTGCGGCAGTTCCGAACTCCGCACCCACTTTCGCACCCTGGCTGCCTACGGTCTGCCCGAATTCTTTACCCCACTGTCCTGCTTTGGCGCCTACTTCCTTGCCCCATTGCCCTGCGCGGCTCCCGAATCCCTTTAGGTCTTCCTGGATCGTTGTCTTAATAGTGTTCAGGTCTACTTTTTCGCCCTTCATCTCCAGTTTGTCCGAAGCCGATTTTGCTTCCGGTATCACTGCCCAGAGTACCACGTAAACAATAAACAGGGTACCTCCGAACGATCCGAACATAATAGAGGGGAAAGGATCGAAGTGCCAGAATGCATTCCGGAGAATCGATGAGAATATCCCGATCACCAGCGGGAAGGCAAAGATCAGTCGGGGTATCCACACAGCGATATTGAAATAAGCTGCAAGTCCGCTGGCTACACCACCGATCACCTTGTCTTCAGGGTTGCGAAAAAGTCTTTTCCGCACCACATTGCGTTCCAGCGAACGGCTGGGAAGGATAATCCAAAGGAGTATGTATAATAAGAAGCCTGCTCCGAATCCGCCGAATGTTATTACTGCAAAGAGGATACGTACGAGTGATGAATCAATACGGAGGTAGTTGGCCACTCCACCGCAGACACCACCCAGCATCTTGTCATTGTGGTCGCGGTATAGACGGCCTCTTGGTGTTTCAGCTGCCTGGTAAGCGCCTGCACCGGCGGTTTCTTCACCACCAAGCTGGGATTTCACGCTTGCCTCTTCGGCTTCGAATTCTTCCGGGCGGCCCATGCTGGCGATGATGGTATTCACATCATCATCGGTGATGCAGGTCGCACCTTTTTTGAGCGTCTCTGAAAACAGCTCCGCAATACGATCCTCGATGTCATTGATAATTTCGTCTCTTCCTTCCTCTTTCGCGAAGAACCTGCGAAGGCTCTCGACATACTGCTTCAGTATGTCATAGGCGGTTTCCTCGATGGGAACTACCCGGCCCTGGAAGTTTATGTTGATCACCTTTTTCATTTTCTGCTCAGTTTATTGGTTTACGTTGGGGGTTTCTGTGGGGTGACTCACAGGCTGCGTTAAGGCATGTACCGCGTCAGCCAGTTCTTTCCAGGTTCTTGCCAGCTCCTGGTAGAACTCATGGCCTTTGTCGGTCATCATGAAATATTTCCGGGGTGGTCCGCTATTGCTTTCTACCCAGCGGTAGGTGAGCAGGCCTGCGTTCTTTAAGCGGGTAAGTAAAGGGTAAAGGGTGCCTTCCAGTATATGCAGGTTGGCCGCTTTCATTCTTTCCACTATGTCAGAGGGATAAACCTCCCCCTGCTGAATAATAGACAGGATGCAAAACTCCAATACCCCTTTCCGCATCTGGCTTTGTGTGTTCTGAATATCCATAACCTGGAGTTTATTATTGTTCGTTTTTATTTCATCGGTTTGAGGATCTTTCCGCTCTACCGGGTGTTTTCCTTTGGATCCTGTGTCTCCGCGGGTAACGGCTGGTTGCTGGTTCATTGCCGGCAATCCTTAGAATATTACCCTGCGTTGAACCCGCATGCGGCGGTTCTTCTGTATCCTCCAGAGGTCAGCAGAGCTGAACACAGCCTTGCCAGGCTCCTGGTTCATCTCACCTGCAACTGTTTCCTTAACCTCTTTTACCAGTTGGTTCAAATGGTCGTTGCTGATGAAAGCAAAGAGGGTGGTGGTTTCTGTTCTCATAAAATGTATTTTGAAATGTTTTTAATCCGGTTTCTGTTTTCGGGGATTCATTCCCTTTGACAACACAAAGATGGGATGTTTTTAGGTACTATGCAACACATAGTACCAAGTTTTTGTAGGTAATCTGCAGGCTAAGGAACTCGTAAAATTATAATTAATTGTATATCAGTATATTCAAAGGGATCGCGAAATTGTTCAAAAGGATGAGCGGTAAAATAACGTGATGAATAAATCACCTGGCAAGCTGCATAAAAGCGCAACAAAAGGTTTTGCCGGCATAAAAGGGGTCAAAAAATGGATTGTGCAGGGATTTAGCGGCTATTGATTCACAATTTACCGGGCCGTGTTTGGCTCGCACCTCGTTCGTATATGGTTGGATTCCGTGGCAAACAAGGTACAGGGCAAACTTTCCCGGGATACGAAGCTGTAAATGTTGAATCAATACTTCCGGGTATGGCCTGCAGATTTTCCTGGAATGCAGAAAATAAAAAAAGCGGAAGGAGAACCTTCCGCCGGATAGTTTCAGGACCAAGGGATGAGAAATTGTACTCTATGAGAATAGTACTTTCTTAATTCCAGTTTCTAAAACGCCCCTGGTCTCTCAATAGTTTATATCAATTCAATTTGCACCCGATCCGGTTACTGCAATATCTTCTGGAAGCAGCATTGGGAATCAACCTCGGAAATTTACGATCTTTTCCACCGCTTTATCTAGTGTTTCTTCTTTCTTGGCAAAGCAAAAACGCAGAACCCGGTCATCCTTGCCGTTTTTATAAAACGCGGAGACCGGTATGGTAACAATACCGTATTCTTTAATAAGTCTCAACGCAAAGTCTTTATCACTTTCTTCCGATAAATGCGCATAGCTGTAGCACTGGAAATAACTTCCATGGCTGCTCATGGGTTTGAATGGTGTAGCCGCCATCAGTTGGGCGAAATAATCACGCTTTGACTGGTAGAAACTGGGCAGCGACAAATAGGCCTCCCTGTTCTGAATATATTCCGCGATCGCAACCTGGAAGGGTGTATTGCAGCTGAAACTATTAAACTGGTGCACCTTTCTGAATTCTGCCATTAATTCCGGCGCGCCGATGCAGTAACCCAGTTTCCAGCCGGTGCAGTGGTACGTTTTTCCAAAGGAAAAGCAAACGAAACTCCGTTCCAGCAGGTCCGGGTACCTTAGAATGCTGTAATGAGGTATGTTATCGAAGATCAGGTGTTCGTAAACCTCATCACTGACTATTATAATATTGGTTCCCCTGGTAATCGAGCGAAGCTGTTCAATATCCCCCTCGCTGATCACGCTGCCGGTGGGGTTCTGCGGTGAATTGATCATGATCGCACGGGTTTTCGGTGTGATCCTGCTTTTCACTTCATCCCAGGGAATAGAATAGTCGGGATATTTCAGCGAAATCAGCACCGGGACGCCACCATTGATTTCAATATTGGGAATATAGCTGTCATATGCCGGTTCGAAAACGATCACTTCGTCTCCGGGATGCAGTATCGCTGTGAGCGCGGTGTAAATAGCATAGGTGCCTCCTGGCGTAACGGTGATTTGTTTGTCCGGATCAATGGCTGTTCCGTAGAGGTACTGCACTTTTTCTGCCAGCCGTTCACGCAGAACCAGGTACCCATTCATATGGGTATACTGGTTGTAACCCTGCTTCATTGCCTTGTTCACCAGATCGGTGAGTTCTTCACTCATAGGGAAATCAGGAAATCCCTGCCCCAGGTTCACTGCCTTGTATTCAACAGCCAGCTGGCTCATTACGGTGAAAATAGTGGTGCCCACATTGGGCAGCCTGGATTGTAATTCAATCACGCGGAAAATTTGAGCTGCAAAGATAGCAGCAGCAAAGGTGTTTTTTAAAAGGGCCCAGGGGTTCAGTAAGGTTGGGGGAAATGGGGGTGTAAATTAAGACCTGTAATCAGCCGTGAATAGCAGCATAGAAAAGCACAACAATCACCAGGATAAAAAGGAACTTTTCCAGATAAGCAGTAATGGTTTTCACGGCGATGATTACTGAACAAAAATAAACCTGTATCGCCCGGGAGTGCTTAAACAGGATTTGAAATTCCATTAAAAGGTGCTGAAAAAAGGGGTTATATCGGCAGTTGGCTGCTCAACCGCTTGAGTTCTATCTCGGCGGCTTTGGCTGCATAAGACAGATTAACCAGCCTGAAACCGGTTTCCTCGAAACTTCGTTGCGCTTCCCGCACTTCGATGATCGTGGCAACGTTCAGGTTAAACCGCTGTACCGTTAATTCAACCAGTTTTTTAGAGAGCTCGTAATTCTCTCTTTCTTTTTCCAGTTGTTGCAGCGCATTCCGATAAGCCTGGTAGGAGCGCAGCGCCGCTGAACTGAGATTGCCGGTTAGATTCTCTCTTTGCAGCATCGCGCCGGCAGTAGCGGTCTCAGCCGCTCTTTGTTGCCTGCGCGTTGCACCCCCGTTAAATATGGGTACCTGTATGTTCAGGCCGATAAACGGCCCATAACTCTGATTCAGGAGAAAGTTACCTGCCGCCGCCTGGTTCCGGTTGAAATTATATCCCGCATTCACCCTGACCGCCGGGTACCGTTGTGCCGCGATTTCACGGCTCAGTTGCTGGTTAACCCTGATCAGGTGTTCTGCCGCCAGCACTTCCGGGTTGCGCCGTATTGAATCCAGTACCGGTTCCAGGGAAAGCGTATTG
>DASVBM010000334.1:0-4304 GCA_036375835.1 Chitinophagaceae bacterium
GGCCGGGTGTACTTCCTCGGAAAGATTTTCAAGAACAGCAATACGGCGCGGCTTACTGACGCGAGCACCACGAAGAATTCCAAATACGCGGGCACTATCATCTTTCAACAGCCCAACCCGGTGTATGGGTATATGGGACAACAGATCGTGGAAGGCGGCTACGTGGATACTCTTTCCGGCGGCCCGTCTTTTTCCAGTATTACAATCAACAACCCCGATGGCATCTGGCTAACCTCCGACATCAATGTGCTTGACGCGGTGAATTTCCAGCAAGGGCACGTATTCCTCAATAAATACGTGGCTGCTTTGGGCGACTCCATCGATTTTGGCGGTGTGAACGGCTTCAGCCCGGAAAGATTTTTTGTTACCGGTACCGGTACAACAGGCGGCGCGCTCAAGATCAGTTCGCTGGCTTCGTGTTGTATCGTTACTTACCCGGTGGGCGTAACGCCCGGGCATTACACGCCGCTGCAGATGCGCAACACCGGCACGAAGAAAGCTTTTTATGCCCGCGCTTTCAGCAATGTGTACAGCAATGCGGTTACCGGCCCGGTTTTAAAAGATACAACGCTGACGATCACCTGGAGCCTTACCTCCGATAAGCCGGGAGTAACAGATGTTGAAGTGCTGCTGCAGAATGACCAGGACGTGGAAACCAAAACCTTTAACGAGTACCGCGATAAAAGCTATATCAGCGTTTACAGGAATAATACCTGGGAGCGCTGGAACACTTTTGCAACGCCACAAACACCGGGCACCATCACCAGCGGTGCAGCGGTGTATACCGCGCTGATGCATTTCCGTAAGCTATCGATCAGCAACAAACCGATGTTCATTACCAAGCGCGTTCTCCCTACCCGCGTGAAGTACCAGGTGACGAACGCCTTCAGCCCGAATGGCGACGGCATCAATGACCGCTGGAACCTGCCCTTCCTCGACCAGTTCGCAACATGCCGCGTACAGATCTTCAACCGCCAGGGGCAGCTGGTATTCACCTCCGTTGGTTATTCAACTCCCTGGGATGGAACCATCGCCGGCCGTACAGCCCCGGTGGGTACCTACTACTACATCATCGACCTCCGCAATGGCGAGCGTCCCCTTACAGGCAGTATAACCATCCTGCGCTAGAAACACCGGCAATTCTTTGTTAAAAACCCTTGATTTCCCGATGGATGGCATCGGCAAAAGACTATTTTTGATGCTTTACATCAAGCTATGACACGTTCCATACTCTGTGCATTTTTCCTGCTGACTTCCCTTGCCGTATTCGCCCAGCCCAAAAAAGTAATAGCCGATCGTATTGTTGGCCAGGTGGGTGATAAGATCATACTCCGTTCCGACATCATGAATGCAATTGCCGATTATAAAAGGCAGGGACAGGAAGCGGCGCTGCCGGAGAACCCGGAGTGCGCGTTCATGGAAGGGCAGCTGATCCAGAAAGCACTGGTGCTGCAGGCAGAAAAAGATTCAATACCGGTGACCGATGAAGAACTGGAGGCACAGCTTGAAAACCGGATCCGTTATTTCATCCAGATGTACGGTTCCCGGGAGGTGCTGGAAGATATCGCCGGCAAATCGGTATTCCAGCTGAAAGAGGATTTCCGCACCTCCATCCGTGAAAACCTCCTTGCAGAGCAGATGCGGAACAAGATCGTAGGGTCTGTGAAGATCACGCCAACAGAAGTAAGAGCTTATTATAACCGGATACCAAAAGACAGCCTTCCGTTTTATGAAAGCGAGCTGCAGCTCAGCCAGATCGTCGTTTACCCGAAGGCAAACAAAGACATAGAGGAATATGAAGCCAATTTCCTGCGCGATCTGAAACGCCAGGTGGAAAGTGGCAAATCGCGTTTTGACCAGCTCGCCAAACTGTATTCGCAGGATCCCGGCAGCAAAGACAACGGCGGACAGTACAACGTGAACCGCACCGACAAGGTCTGGGACCCTACCTTCATAGCAGCTGCGTTCAAACTGAAAGACGGGCAGATATCCAACCCTGTTAAGACAAAATTCGGCTACCACATTATCCAGATGGTGAGCCGTGCAGGTGACGAGGCGCTTATCCGGCATATCCTCAGAATACCCCAGGTGAACCAGGAAGAAATCGATATCTCAAAGCGCAGGCTCGATTCAATCCGTACGCTGGTGATGTCCGGCAGGATCGCATTTGGGTCGGCGGTTCAGCGTTATACCGAAGATGAAACTGCGAAGTTCAGTGGCGGCGAGGTTACCGGCCGGGATGGTTCTAACTACGTTACAATCGACCAGCTGGATAAAGACCTGGTGCTTGCAATCCGCGACCTGAAGCCGGGTGAGATCTCGCAACCGGTTGCCTTTAAGGATGAGCGTGGAAAAGACGCCGTTCGTATCATTTATTTCAAGGAGAGAACAGAGCCCCACCGGGAAAACCTGAAAGATGATTACAACAGGATCGCGCAGCGGGCCGTGGAAGAGAAAAAGATGGAGGCCTTGCGTAAGTGGTTCAGTGAAAAAATTCCGACATACTATATCGAGATAGACCAGGAGTTCGCCGGCTGTAAAAACATTTCTGAATGGCAAAAGGTAGCGGTGAAGAAATAACCAAAGCAGGTCATCAAAGACAAAATTGCCAGCCCGGACAGGCTGGCAATTTTCATTTCGACCTATGGCCTAAAGGAACAGCTGGGGTGCTGCCGGCATGTTATGCGGTACAAGTGTGCGACGCAACGAAGCCGCCGGGTGTTATACAGCCGGGTTCACAATATCATTCCAGGCAAGGAGGGCGCTATAAAAGGAAAGGGTTGTGTTTTTTTTCATGGCCAATCGTTGTTGACGGTCCATGCCCGGGATAAACCCTGGTATCATCCGGAAGGGTAAACAATCTTTCACGGATACTCCTCAGCAGTGTCTCATGATCGCCACCGGGCAAATCCGTACGGCCAATGCTTTCGTAAAACAGTACGTCGCCGCCGATGACGAACTGCTGTTCCCTGCAATAAAAGCAAAGGCTGCCCGGCGAATGACCGGGCGCCAGGATCGCCTCCAGTTTGTCATCGCCAAAGGGGATAATATCACCGTCATTGATAAAATGCAGCGGACCGCTGTAATTTGTGAAGTTCAGCCCCCACATCTGGCCGGATGCCGGGGCAAAGGCAAGCACCTTTTCTTCGAGGGGATGGAGGTGCAGTTCCAGGCCGTAGCTGCGATGCACCCAGTTGTTTCCGAACACATGGTCCAGATGGCAGTGGGTATTGATAAGCCTGACAGGCTCGAGACCCTCATTGCCGATGAACTGCTTCAGTTGTTCCTCCTCGGCGGAAAAATAGCAACCCGGATCGATGATGAGGGCCTGTTTCCGGTTGTTCCGGAGTACATAAGTGTTCTCCTGTACGGGACTGAACGTGAAGCTTGTAATGCTTATCATAACTATATTTTTACAATCCGGATTACACCTAAATACCTAATTTTAGAAACTTAAATATCGGTTAAGAAGCAAATACATCAAAAAGTGTATCTTTTTGCAGTGTTCGCTTACACTTCGGTAAAATATTCGCCACCAGGCAAGACAGCCGTGGCATCAAATCAACAGACGAACAAATGAAATTTCGGTTTTCGTTATTTATGCTCGCGGTACTGGTTTCGGTGGCTTCAGTTGCGCAGGTGAATGCAGTGGAATTCGGCAAAAACAGGGTCCAGCATAAAAAATTCACCTGGCGGTTTTACGAGACGCCCAACTTCTATACCTATTTCAACATCGGCGGTAATGACCTGGCTAAGTTTGTTGCGCAGGTGGCTGAAGAGGAGCTGCAGCAAATTGAGGAGTCGGTGGAGTATGCTTTGCAGCGCAAGGCAAACATCATTATCTATAACGACTACAATGACTACAAGAGCAGTAACATCGGGCTCGGCATCGACTGGCAAAGTTCGGGTGGACTTACAAAGCTGGTGAACAACAAGATTGTCATCTACTTTAACGGTAACCATAACGACCTGCGGAGATCGGTGCGGGAGGGGATTGTAAAAACACTTGTCGACAACCAGCTTTTCGGTGACGATATCGGTGAGTTTGCCAGCAACCAGGCGCTCCTCGACCTGCCGCAATGGATGATAGACGGCTACATCAGCTATATAGCGGAGAACTGGAACGCGCAGAAAGACGATCAGCTGAAGGACGCGATGATGAGTGGTGAATACAAGAATTTTTACCAGTTCGCATTCAAACAACCCGCACTGGCCGGGCATGCATTCTGGTATTTCCTGGCTGACCGTTACAAAAAGGACAATGTTCCTTATTTTTTATACCTCACCCGGATCTACAAAAGCCT
>DASVBM010000091.1:0-6148 GCA_036375835.1 Chitinophagaceae bacterium
CCCTCGCCGTACCATTGCAGTACTCTCGCAGTACCATTACAGTACCCTTGCCGTACACTTGCAGTTCCATTGCAGTGCTCTCCCAGTACCATTACAGTACCCTTGCCATACCATTGCAGTACCATTACAGTACCCTTGCAGTACCATTACAGTACCTGGGACTAGCGGGACAAATGGGACGGATGGGGCGCTGCTGACTTCCGCTGACTGTTTAAAAGAACAATCCCGAGATACCACATCACGAAAATCTTTTCCAAAGTCTGAAACTTTGGAAAAGCCCCGCCTAAAGCCTAACGCCTAATGCCTAATGGCTATCCCCTCCCGCCTCCGGCCTCCCGCCTACCGCCTAACCCCTACCGCCTAACCCCTACCGCCTAACATTCTACCGCTGACCAACAACCATTTCCCCTTTAATTTTACCGTATGAAATCGCTCCTCACCCCCATCGTATTCCTGATGTCCATCCAATGCATCGCGCAGCAACCCGTTATCGACCTGGCCGAGGCAGAGCGCAGCTTCTCCCGCTACGCCGGGGAACACAATACCCGCGAGGCTTTCCTGCGTTTCATGGATTCCGGCGCCGTGGTGTTCAGCCGCAGCGGCGAAATCCAGGATGCCCGTAAGGTTTGGGAGGCGAGACCCGTTTCCGGTGGCAGGCTCGCCTGGGGACCTTCGTTCGTCGTGCTCTCCACCGCCGGCGACCTCGGGCTGTCTACCGGCACCTGGACCTTCAGGAAGTCAGCCACCGATACGGTGGTGGCCTCGGGTGAGTTCACCACCATCTGGACAAAACGCAGCGGTGAATGGAAATGGCTGGTAGACCTGGGAGTAGATCATAACCTGAAGCCGCCGGGCGCCACCGATATCACATCCATCGCGTTGAGCCACCCGGAAAAAACCAGCTACGACGCGCAGCGTTATATGCTGATCGCCGAGGATAATTTCATCCGCAACTATACGGAGAACGGCAAGTCGGCTTACAATGAAGTGGCAGACGAAAACATTTACATGGTGCAGCCCTGGCAATTACCCGTTGCCGGCATCTACCAGCTGGACGCGGCGCTGGTGAATCTCTCCGGGAACATTTCATTCAGGGCCGCAGGCAGCGGGGTGAGTGCAGACGGTGATCTTGGTTATGTATACGGCTATGCCGAAGACAAAGACAAAAAAGGAAATTATCTGAGGGTCTGGAGAAGGATTGGCAGAAAATGGACATTATTGCTGCAGACAATCACTATATGATCCACGCCCGCCGGAATTTCTGAGAATTATCATCGACGCGGCAGCCCGTATACGCTAATTTAGTATCGTATCAAAACCGCGCATATGAGATTCCTGATCCTGCTGGGTTGCATCAGCCTCTTATACTCCTCCCCTTCGCGGATGCCCAGGCCCACAGCGGCCATGACCTGCTGGGTACCTGTTTACGCCGCGCCCGGCGCACGCGTTATAAGTTTTCAACCGCCACGGGCGATCAACTCTTCGGGAAAGATCTATACCATCGGCAACTACCTGTTCCAGGTTGAACGCGACAGCGGCATTCACGTGATCGATTATACCAACAAAACGGCGCCCCAGAAGATCGGCTTTATCCGCAGCCTCTACTGCACCGAAATGTCCATCCGGAACCAGCACCTGTTTATCAATAACCTGGACGACCTGGTAGTACTAAACATCGCTAACATCTACAATCCCGTAGAGGTTGGCAGGGTACCGCATGCCTTCCCCATGCAGGCAGGGCCCTACCCGCCCGGCAATGGCATTTTCTTCGAATGCCCCGATCCCTCGAAAGGCGAAGTGATCGGATGGAAAGTGGAGACCAGGGATTACCCTAAGTGTTACCGTTAAAACAAATTTTATGTTGAAGACCGGAATAGCCATCATCACCATTTTCGGGCTGATATTCGGCTGTGGAAAAGATTCAGGATATAATTCTTCGGGTAGTTATTCACCCGGCAGCGGCACGGGTGGAACCGGTAAGGCCGGCTCGCTGGCCCGCTTTGCCATCGTTGGCAATTACCTCTACGCCCTGGACGAAAACGACCTGGTTTGTTACGATATCTCCGCCCCGAACAACCCGGTGCTTAAAAAGCGCCAGAACGTGGGCTTCCGCATTGAAACGATCTATCCCTACCAGGATAAACTGTTCATCGGCGCGCAGACCGCGATGTATGCCTATTCGATAGCCGACCCTGCTTCGCCGCAACTGATCAGTATGGTGTCGCACGTGCGGGCCTGCGACCCGGTGGTGGTACAGGGCAACTACGCCTATGTAACGCTGCGGTCCGGCACTGTTTGCGGTGGCAGCAATACGCTGAATGTTTACAATGTTTCCAACAGCGCGGCTCCGCAGTTGCTGAAGACCATCAGCATTCCCTCGCCCGTTGGATTGGGTATACAGGGAAATGCTTTGTATGTAACCACGACAGGCGGCATCAGGCTGTTTAATATTTCGGTGCCCGACAATCCAGTTGCCGTGGCTGATATCGCGGAGAACGGCGCAACGGATGTGATTCCCTACAACAACACGCTCATTGTACAACTGGCCGCGGGCGCAGCGTTTTACGATATCAGCAATGAACTGTCGCCGGTATTTCAAAGCAGGATCAACCAATGAGAATCTTACTTGTGGCGCTGGTTTGCATCGCCGGTAGCGCTTCAGCCCAGGACAGCAGCCGGCGCGCGGCATTCACCCGCTGGGAGTTCAGACTGAATCCGCTCTCCTTCGCTGAACGTTTCGGCGGATTGCACCTGGGTGTGGAGACCAACCTGGATTCAAAAGGGAAGTATTTTTTTGTTTCCGAATACGGCTGGATATTCCTGAATAACACCAGTACCTGGGATTCGGAGGATGACCTCAGCAACCAAAACAAGGTGCGCGGTTTTGAAACGAAACAGGAGCTCCGGAAACTGAACAGGGAACAACGCCGTGGTTCTTCCTATGTGGGTATTGAACTGCACTACCAGCAATTCAGGATCGCGAACGCGGGATGGTTCGGCATGGGTGAAACGCCTTACGCTTTTTATAAATACCAGTCGTTCGGTGAAACGGCGTGTATCAGCAGTGCGGCATTCAAATACATTCGAAAGATCGCGCCACCCACCTCGCGGTGGAATATGGAGTGGTTTGCAGGTGTGGGTGTTATATATCGCGATCTCCGGTATGCCGGCACAGAAGGAACTTTATACGACCCGGATGCTAAACCGGTGCTCAGTGATCAATCCACAGGTCTCCGGCCCTATGCCGCCCTCGGACTTCGCATTACATTGAAAATCAGGTGAGGCCATTCCTCGTTGTAAATCCTTAATTTTGCGGCGAATTACCGGAGCGCTGATGTGTGTTGATCGCTTCCAGCAAACAGCCGCACTGTGGCAGTATCCTGATCATCGGTGTTCCATTCCTTAACCTGATTTCGTACAAAAATTTTAAAGCGTATGGCAGATATTTTCGAGAAACTGGTGAAGAATTACGGTCCGATCGGGCAGCATCGTGAAAGAGCGCATGGATACTTCGCCTTCCCAAAATTAGAAGGAGAAATTGGCAGCAGGATGAAATTCCGCGGCAAGGAGATGATCGTGTGGAGCCTGAATAACTACCTGGGACTGGCCAATCACCCGGAGATAAGAAAAGTTGATGCGGAGGCCTGCCGGGAATATGGACTGGCACTGCCAATGGGCGCAAGAATGATGAGCGGCAACTCCAACTATCATGAACAACTGGAAGCCGAACTGGCCGCCTTTGAACATAAAGAAGACGCGATCCTGATGAACTACGGTTACCAGGGTATCATGAGCGCGATCGATGCGATCTGCGGCAGGCACGACGTGATCGTTTACGATGCGGAGAGCCATGCCTGTATTATAGATGGCTTACGCCTGCATCCCGGTCACCGTTATGTTTTCAAACACAATGACCTCGAAGACTGTGAAAAGCAGCTGCAGCGCGCCACGCAACTTATCGAAAAGCAAAAGTCGGGCGGCATACTTGTGATCACTGAAGGCGTGTTCGGCATGGCTGGCGACCAGGGTAAACTGAAAGAGATCTGCGACCTGAAAAAGAAGTACCAGTTCAGGCTGCTGGTAGACGATGCGCATGGCTTCGGCACGCTGGGCAAGACCGGCGCCGGTGCAGGCGAAGAACAGGGTTGCCAGGACGAGATCGACCTTTACTTCTCCACGTTTGCAAAATCAATGGCAAGCATCGGCGCCTTCATGGCCGGTCCCCGTGTGATCATTGATTATATCCGTTACAATATCCGCTCGCAGATCTTTGCCAAGAGCCTGCCGATGCCCATCGTACTCGGCAACCTGAAAAGGCTCGAACTGCTGAAGACACAACCACAGCTGAAAGAGAAACTCTGGGAGAACGCGCTGAAACTTCAGAAAGGCCTGAAGGAACGCGGGTTCGACATTGGGAACACCGATTCAGTTGTTACGCCGGTGTACATGAAAGGCGGCGTGGAAGAAGCTACCGCGATGGTGATGGACCTGCGCGAGAATTACGGCATCTTCTGCTCCATCGTGGTATACCCGGTTATTCCAAAAGGACATATCATTTACCGCCTGATACCGACGGCTGAACATACTGAAGAAGATATCCAGCAAACGCTTAAGGCTTTCAGTGAAACGAAGGCGAAGCTGGATGCCGGTGCTTATAAAGTAGAAGCAATACCTGACATGGCAGAAGCGCGCTAGTGCCGGCTGACCATCCCGGCGAATATTACAGAACAATACCCTTCCTGCATCCGGGAAGGGTATTGTTTTTCTCATCCATCCGGTCAAAAAAATAAGTGCCCGGATCTCCGGGCACTTATTTCGCACGCTGCAGTTTATTCCGTTGAATATGCCGGAAGCAGTTTACCGGATTCAACACCGCTGGCGGTGGTGATCCTGTAAATCACCGGGACTCTCATCGGAAGCGCAACGTTGTAGCGCACATCGACCCTGGTTTGTTTTACTACTTCCCCTTCGAAGGCAGTAGCGAGTTTCCTTCCGTACAGGTCAAAGATCTCGATCTTCGCTTTGCCGGTTTCAGCAGGAACGAATGAGAAGTTAATGACTTCGGTGAACGGGTTAGGATAGACGTTCACACAACCCGATTTCGCATAGAGGCTGTTACCGGCAGTGGAGATCACCACTTTGGTTGACGCCGAAACACACCCTTTGAATTGCCTTACGGTAACGTAATATGTACCCGGCGCTACATAAGGAAAGGTTGGTGATGACTGGTAGTTCACTCCATCAATACTGTAACTATACTGCCAGCCCAGCGGAGAAATGACTGTGATCGCTCCGGTTCGGCAACCGCAGCCCGGAAGGCCCACCTGTACTACAGGTTGGGGTACCAGCGGCGAACCGGCAAGTACAACCAGGTAAGCCGGCGAGAGGCAACCTGCTGCATTCTTCACCCGTACCTGGTAGTTACCGGCAGCCAGTCCTGCAAACTGTGGCGAAACCTGGTATGGACCACCGTTGATGCTGTATGCATAACCGGTGCCAACCGGCGAAGTAACTGTAATCATCCCCAGTTTATCGCAGCCTGGCTGCACCACGCTTACCGTTGGCATCGGCACTGCAGATGCCTGTACAAGCACTACTGTCTTCGCAGGAGATACACATCCGCCTGCACCGTACTTCTTCGTTACTGAGTATGTTCCCGGTGCCAGTCCGCTGAATACCGGTGAGGTCTGGTAATTCACTCCATCAATACTGAACAGGTAACCAACTGGTGCGATCACCGTGATGGTACCGGTTGGTGTGGTACAGCTCGGCTGAACCACAGTTACGGTCGGCATTGGCGGCACATCAGGTGTCGGGTTGATCACGACCACTTTAGCAGGTGATACGCATCCCTCTGTGGTTTTCTTAGTTACATTATATGTGCCCGCTGCCAGTCCGCTGAATACCGGCGATGCCTGGTAATTGACCCCATCGATACTGAACAGGTAACCAACTGGCGCGATCACCGTGATAGTACCGGTTGGTGTGGTACAGGTTGGTTGTACCACCGTTACAGCCGGCATCGGTGGAACTGCAGGTGCAGGGTTGATCACCACGGTCTTCGCAGGTGATACGCATCCGTCGGCTCCCCGCTTCTTAGTGATAGAATAAGTACCTGGTGCCAGTCCGCTGAATAGCGGTGATGCCT
>DASVBM010000350.1:0-7127 GCA_036375835.1 Chitinophagaceae bacterium
GAATTAGCTGGAAGAAAGGGACTTATGAAAGGAATGCCAAGTTCCATTCCGCGGAGAACCAGCAACAGACCCATAAATAGAAAGGCGAAAGGCGTCAGCCGTCGAACGATACCCCTGGCTCGCATACTGACAACAAAACCCGCAAGCGACAGTAAAAACATGGCAGGAATGGTTCCTAAGCCAAAAGCTGCCATAAACGTCATCCCGTGCACCGGGGTGCCTGTCGCCATGGCTCCGGTTATTGCCAGATAAACCATTCCGCAGGGCAGTAATCCGTTTGCCATTCCAGTCAATAAAAACCCCGCAGTTGATTTTTTCCGTAGAAACCGTGCAACAAGTGACTGCACCGCTATGTAGAAATGATTCACTGCTTTTGTTCCGGGAAACCGTTTATGGAGTATTGTGAGTGCAAAAGATAGCAGAATGGTAATACCGGCGGCAATGGAAAAGACCTGTTGAAAACCTGATAATGAAACCTGCCTGCCCAGGAACCCGAACAGCAATCCAAGTTCGGCATAAGTGAACGCGCGCCCCAGATTGTACAACAGGATCCCGTTAACCCTGCCAGGTACAGCGAGGTGGGCAACCGGTAACGACAATGCCAGTGGACCGCACATACCAACGCAGTGAAAGCTGCTGATTCCTCCCAGCAAAAGTCCGGATATGATTACTTCCCAGAACATTACTGTATCACCAGTAATTGGGTATAATAATACGGTTTGCCGGCAGCGATGAATTGCAATTTCAATTCATACCTGTCTTTTAAAAACAGCGATCGGTCGAAACTGTATTTCCCGTCTTCAATACGTACCGGCAGCCGCCTGTCCTTGCCCGCATCCGTCCTGCAATAAAACCAGGCTTCCCCTTCTGCCACAGTGTCTGTTAGTGTCTCCGGTAGCTGAACGGTAATACTTTGCTGATCCTGGCTGATGTGGATTGCGCCCGCAGTTGCAGCATTTGCCGCGCCGTCAATTTTTTCCTGGTATCGCAGTTCCTCAGCATAGTAATTTTTTGTTACCAGTTCGAATTTTGTTGTGACGGACTTGTAAACCAGCGTTCCAATAAGCGCTGCAAAAGCAATGAAGACTACAACTAATTTGTTCCCCCAACTCATAGTTATACTTTTTATACGTTCAGGTATGTTAGAAATCAATTTGCTACAGGAGCGAGAAAACTGGTCTGGACGACCGCTATTTTATTTTCGCCCTCGTATAACCCCAGTTGAATACTGGTCTTTCTTTTTTTGATCATGTTCCTTGGCAGCACCACGAAGAAAGAACCGCTTCCCTGTCCTTCTTCCTGCACCGCTATGTATCTGCCACCAACGATCTCCACATTTCCTTTGCCTTGTTCCACTTTAATGGTTAGCGGAATCGGCTTAATGGTCTTGTTTACCATTTTGATGTTATACAGATTAGATACGCTATCCGCCCCTCTTTCCTGGAAAAGTATACCCGGAGTACGCATTACTGTTGCGCCGATGTCTCTACGGGTCGCAAGCAGCACTGTAAGCAACGTCAGCAACAGCAGGCACAGACCGGTATAAACTTTCATACGGGTGGTAAAATGGAGTCGCTCTCCTTTCTGGATAGAGTTTTCAGATGCGTATCGGATCAGCCCTTTGGGTTTATTTAGCCTTTCCATAACCATATCACATGCATCGATGCAGGCAGTGCAACCCACGCATTCCATCTGAACGCCATTGCGGATATCAATACCTGTGGGGCAGACTTCCACGCATTGATAACAGTCCACGCAATCACCCAGATTCGCGTCCGCGAGCTTTTTGAAATTTCCCCTCGGCTCACCCCTCATGTAATCATAGGCGACGATCATGGAATTCTTATCCAGCAATACGCTCTGCAGTCTTCCATAAGGACAAACCGCGGTACATGCCTGTTCCCGAAAAAAAGCGAATACGCCGTAAAACACGCCGCTGAAAGCAAGCAGTGTTGTGAATCCCACCAGGTGTCCGGTGACAGGTTCAGTGATAATCTTCTTCAACTCATCCATGCCGATTATGTATGCGAGGAAGAAGTTGGCTATGACGAAAGCGATAAGGTAGAATGTCAGATGCTTACCACCCACGCGCAGCAACTTCATGGTTGACCAGGGTGCTGTTTTCAGCACTCTTTGCTGGTTCGGATTTCCAAGGAACCAGTATTCGATTCTGCGAAACAGCATTTCCAGGAAAATGGTGTGCGGACATGCCCAACCACAGAACAGCCTTCCAAAAGCCGCGGTGAACAGGATCACGAAGAAAATAGATGTGATCATAATAAGCCCGAAGATGAAAAAATCCTGCGGCCAGAATACTTTACCGAAGAGATGAAACTTTGCCTCTGTAATGTTGAACAGGAACAAAGGCCGACCATCCACTTTGATGAATGGAAGCGCAAAGAACAAGGCAAAAAAGAAAAAGCTCAGTATGCTCCTTGCATTATAGTATTTCCCTTTTGGTTTTTGGGCAAAAATCCAGCGGCGCTTCCCTTTTTCGTCAAGTGTGGCGAGCTGATCCCTGAAACTCTCCGGGGCGGTGTCGTGCGGATGCTTTCTCATTATTTTTATTGCTGTTGAACAGCAGCTGCAAGCCTGGTGGAATCCGGCTTACCCGGCTGATCTTCTTTGAAAAGGTCACCCTGTGGCTCTTTAGGATTCGCCACTTTGCTGCCTTTAATCGATTTTATAAAACTTGCGAGCTGTGCAATTTCTTTCGCGGAAAAAGAACCCTTCCATGACTGCATTCCCTTTTCCGGCACGCCATACTTGATAGTTTTGAATACATCTTTCACCGTTCCGCCATGCAGCCAATACTCGTCGGTGAGATTCGGTCCTACAATACCTCCTCCATCTGCAGCATGGCAGGCAGCGCAGGTACGCGTGAAAATCTGCTTACCGGCATCAATGTCAGCTGCCGCAGTCAGCAGGGTGACATTGTTCTCATCGATCGCGTTACCTGACTTCTTCAGGTTGTTTGCTATTTCCTCCTCTGCTTTCTGATTTGAGATGGCGAGTTCTTCCAGGCTCAGCGGTGCGGTATGTGCCACATGGTAACGCCACAGATAAATACCTGCAAAAATGATTGTGATATAAAAACCATAGAGCCACCATGGCGGAAGTTTATTATCCAACTCCCTGATGTTATCATAGTCATGGCCGAGATCAATATCCTTCTCTTCACTGATAGAACGGAAACTGTTAATCTTTTGCCACCACTTGCTGAACGAAGATGGCTGTGCCGCGTAACCTTTCGCAGCCGGGAACATCGCGCTCTTTTCCCGGGCGATCAATGTACGCAGGAATAACGTCATCCAGATAATGATTACCAGTTCAATGGCTATTACTGCTATCAGGGCATAAAATGCTGATCCCGACAGCCCGGAGATAGTAGAATCCCCGACAGCTACTGCAGCACTGGCTGAAGTGGTATCTCCCTGGCCCATCACCAGGCTGGTAACCAGGCACAGGATAACCGTGGTCGTAATTTTCGCGGCGGCCGCAGCTCTTTCTTTTTTTACTCTTTCTGTTTTGATTTGCGCTGCACCTATTACCACGTGCGCAAGCAATGCGATTGCAAGGAGCAGAATTCCGATAACTACCAGCAAGGTTATCGCGAGCGGATTCTGAAGGACCGACTGTCCGGGTGTGGCCGCTGCCCAGACATTCAGCGGCGTGGCAACTGCAGCAACGCAAAACGCCGCCATTCTTTTGTTCCACCTGTTGTTCAGCAACTTTCTCATCTTTTATCTTTTAATTGTCGAGAGGTAACCTGTTGATTTTGTCAATTAATTTTTTATCTGCTTTCCAGGCCCAGATTGACATCACCAGGAAAAAGGTGAAGAAGATCGTGAACGAGGTAAGCGCGAATATGTCGACTCCGGTAATCGTTTCGAGGTAATTGATGAATTTCATTTTCTGTTCTTGTATGATTTATGGGTTTGCCGGTGGAGGAAAGCAGCAAGTGGGGGTAGTTAAAAACTCACTGCCTTCTTTATCCACCAACTATTTCTCTGCCACCTGCGGTTTCGCGCCCTTGATATCCGTCCCGATACGTTGCAGGTAGGCAATCAATGCAATGATTTCCTTGTTTTCGATATTCTTCATATCAACCTCCACTTCCTCGCTCACAGCGACCAGTTTATTGATTTCTTTGTCTGCCTTTAATTTATCTGCAATGCGCTTCGCCTGCTCAGCCAGGTCTTTGTTCGCTACCAGATCGTACCCGGGTTCGTAAGGAACGCCGAGTGTCTGCATCGCCCGGATCTTCGCTGGCGTGATAGCGCTGTCCAACTGGCGTGTATAAAGCCATGGATAGTTCGGCATGATCGATTTATCAGAAGTATTGCGTGGGTTCAGCATGTGCATGAAGTGCCAGCTGTCCAGATATTTACCGCCGATACGCGCGAGGTCAGGCCCTGTCCGCTTACTTCCCCATTGAAAGGGGTGGTCATATACAAACTCCCCAGCCTTGCTATACTCGCCATAACGGGCCACTTCATCGCGGAAGGGACGCACCATTTGTGAATGACAGGTGTAACAACCCTCTCGTACATAAATATCCCGCCCCTGGAGCTCAAGCGGCGTATAAGGTTTCACTGATGCTATCGTGGGGATATTGCTCTTAACGAGGAAGGTGGGAACCATTTCCACTATACCACCGATTGCCACCGCAATAAGACTGAAGACGAGCATCTGGATAGGTCTCCTTTCTATCCACCTGTGCCAGTGTTGCCTGCCATGGGTTTCAATCACCTTCGGCAGTGGTGCTGCTTCTGCGGCTTCATTGGCCACGAGCTTGCTTTTTGCAACGGTCCGCCAGATGTTATACACCATCATGAAAACACCTGTCAGATAGAGTGCTCCACCCACACTACGCAGTACATACATCGGAATAATGTTCGTTACCGTATCAAGGAATGCGGGAAACTTGAGATTGCCTTCTGCAGTGAAGGTCTTCCACATAATTGCCTGCTCAAATCCGGCCCAATACAATGGCACAGCGTATAAAACAATACCAATGGTTCCTACCCAGAAGTGCGTCGTCGCAAGTTTCTTCGAGTGAAGTTGGGTGTTGAATATTTTCGGGATGATCCAGTAGAGTACACCGAAGGTGAGAAAACCATTCCAGCCAAGTGCTCCCACGTGTACGTGTGCGATCGTCCAGTCTGTGAAGTGGGAAATCGCATTCACGCTCTTCAGGCTCATCATCGGGCCTTCAAAAGTTGACATACCGTAGCAGGTGATGGCTACAACCATGAATTTGAGGATTGGGTCTTCACGTACTTTATCCCACGCGCCACGTAAAGTGAACAATCCATTGAGCATACCACCCCAGCTGGGTGCAATCAGCATTACGCTGAAGACTGTTCCGAGGCTTTGGGCCCAGTCTGGAAGTGCTGTATACAGCAGATGGTGAGGGCCCGCCCAGATATAAATGAATATGAGGGCCCAGAAATGTATTATCGACAGGCGATAACTGTAAACCGGTCGATTTGATGCCTTAGGCAGGAAGTAATACATGATTCCGAGGTATGGCGTCGTGAGGAAAAAAGCCACCGCGTTATGACCATACCACCATTGAACCAGCGCGTCCTGCACCCCCGCGTACCAGCTATAACTTTTCAGGAAAGAAAAAGGTATCTCGAAAGAGTTTACAATATGCAACAGGGCTACCGTTACCCAGGTTCCGATATAGAACCATATGGCAACATACAGATGACTTTCACGGCGCCTGATGATGGTACCGAACATGTTTATGCCAAATACCACCCACACGATGGTGATCAGGATGTCGATCGGCCATTCCAATTCGGCGTATTCCTTGCCCGTTGTATATCCCGCGAGTAGTGTTACAGCAGCTAGGACGATAATCAGCTGCCACCCCCAAAAATGAATCCTGCTCAGCAGGTCGCTGAACATCCTTGCTTTACACAAACGTTGAAGCGAGTAGTAAACACCCATAAAAATCCCATTACCAACAAAGGCGAAGATCACCGCGTTGGTGTGAAGTGGTCTTACCCGGCCAAAGGTTGTTTGTGGCAGGTCAAAATTTGCCGCCGGAAGGTAGATCTGGATCGCTGCAAGTAACCCGGCCAGCATACCAACCACACCCCAGAGGATGGTGGCATAGGCAAACCATTTTACAATCTTGTTGTCATAATAAAACTTCTCTAATTGCATAAAGCTCTGTTTGCAGTTCTGATGTGTTAAACAAGAAATGGTGAAAAAATCAGAGGGAGGATTGAGACGGTGGTTTGTCTTCGAATAATATCCGTACGGGCGGACTTACCTCGTCATCGTACTGTCCTTTCCGGATGCTGTAAATAAACAGCACAAGGAAGATGGACGCCACGGCAATGCTGGCGATCAATAAAATAATAATGACACTCATACCCCACTTGATTTGTCGCGCCAAAAGTAGATTTAGCGGTCAGGGGCGGTCATGACATTTCTCATGTTTCGGGATGACTTTTGTCAGTTTTTCGTCGCTCGAAGCAGCCCGAGGCGTGCGGCAAAAAAATTACTCAGGCCAAAGGTGATCAGCAATATACTGAGGCTGCTGGAAGGCATTAAAATCGCTGCGATTAACGGCGACAACGTGCCTTGTACGGCAAATGCCAATCCCACAATGTTATATATTATTGAAATAATGAATGCGAAAAGAACAATCTTCCTGTTTGCGCGGCAGGCGCTGATGAAACGGTGCAGGAACTTTAACCGGTCTGCCTGAAGTATGGCGTCGCTGGCAGGTGTAAAGCTATTATTGTCTTCACTGACTGCAACTCCGACATTCGCCTGTTTGAGGGCGCCGGCATCGTTCAGGCCGTCGCCGATCATCATGACTTTTTTTCCCTGCCCCTGCAATTCGCGTATTGCAAACAATTTCGATTGCGGACTCTGGTTGAAGAATATCTGTGTTTCGGATCCAAGCAAAGCACGGAGGTATTGTTTTTCACCATCATTATCACCGCTGAGCACAGAAATCGGGAAGTGTTTCTGCAGTTTCCGAAGTAGTGCAGGAACTTCGTCGCGATAATGGTTTCTGAAACTGAACAAGCCCAGCAATTCGTCGTCGACAGCGAGGTAAACGACAGATCGGTTTGTACTGCCTGTATGTATGCCGGTCA
>DASVBM010000049.1:0-4015 GCA_036375835.1 Chitinophagaceae bacterium
TTGGTAGTGGTGAGCGTATTCTCGCGGTAGTTTGTAAAATAAGTGGACCATGTTCCGGCACCAAAAATCTCCGTAGCACCAGTACGGTAAAACGAATACATCAAAGTGAACGAAGCCATGATGTTGGACTGGCTGATCTTCCAGTTCTTTCGCTCCTGCTGACCCACGAATCCACCCTGCACGGTCACCTCCCCTTCGTATGCAGCAGTACCTGCCGACAGGTCGAACCTTCCGCGCAGCCGGTTGAAGTTTCTGCCGGTAGCAATCTCCACACCTACGCTTATATTGGGACTAACAGAAGGATCGAAATTCATGTTATCCAGCATGGCATCGTAAGATTCAATGTCAAGTGAATTATAAGCAGCACCCGCGCCGGCAAGAAACCTGATGGCCCCGGCTCTGCCGCCTTGCGCCTGGCCATAGCTCACCGAGCCATTCAGCTGCCGCACGATCCTGCTGATATCATTCAGCCTGTATTCCGCCCGGTCGATTTTTCGCTTCAGCTCCGCGTCATCCGTCAGCGCCTTCAGTTGCTCCCGATAGGTGGTGTGACGAGTAAAGCTGCCACCGTCCAGCTTCTCCAGCCTGAACTTTAACTCAACCGGCTCCGTTTGTTGCTGCTGGATAAAATAATATCTTCTGTCGTCCACCAGCTCGAACAGGTTGAACCGGTCGCCTTCGATCACCGTTCTCAGGAAAACGGTATCCGTAACTACCTGCAAAGGTTGCTTGGTATCGAGATCCGAAACGTCTGCAGGCGCGAGGGTTTTACTCACCACGTATCGCTGGTACCGGTCCTTTCCGTCTATTTCGAATGACCGCAGGTCGTTCACGCGGTAAACAACCGGGGCCGATTCTTTCGTGACACGGAATTTTACCTGATCCGGGTTGCGATCCCAGTCCTGGTAATCAATCCAGCCCGCCTGCCGGCTGCCATCATTCATTACTACAGCGCCGGGCTGTTCGTTCTGCTGCGCGTAAGTACCGGAATTCAACAATATTGAAACAAGCAAAAGCGGGGTAAGGTGAAGGGCGTTCATGTGCAGGTATTGATAGTGGTGTTATCAGCCATAAAAATAAGGATTCAGCGAATCAGCCCAGGATAGTTTATTGTTTTTTATGTGGCTTACTCATCACGCGCCGGCCAGCCGTTATCTTTGCAAGTCCTGAGAAATTGATATTTATGAAAAAACTTTTACTCCTGCTGAGCTTTATTATTTCCATGAACGTTGTGCTGGCTAACCAATACCTTACTCTCGGTACCGGCGTAAAATACACGCTGGACGACCTGGTCACGAACTCTTCCGGAAGGGTCACCTATTCATCCGGCAGTTATTTCATCAACGATACAGTGATCATCAATACCAACGACACCGTTATCATGAATACAGACGCAACGGTGAAGTTTATGCTGAACACATATATCGGCACGAGGCTGAACGGCATACTGCTTATCGACCCGGCCACAGCGGTAACGTTCACGGCGAACAATATCACCGATGGCTATCTCGGGGTGCGACTCGACAGTTCTTACGGCAGCGTGATCCGGAAGCTGGTGATGGAGTACGCGGTGTCATTCCGCATCAATGACTGCAATCCCCTCCTCGACAGCTGTACGTTCCGTTACAATAACAACCTTGCCTCCACCAGCTTTGGTAACGGCGCCATCGCGTTGTTCCGCGCCAGCCCCGTGATCCGCAACTGCAGCTTTATTGAAAACAGGCGCGCGGCTATCCAGGGAGGCGCCAACATCTCTAATGCGCCGAAGATCCTGAACAACTATTTCTACTGGAACAATACCAGCAATGCGAATGTTCCGACGATCAACCTCGGGGCCACCAACGCTACCGGGCTCGATACCGCGAAGATCATCGGCAATACCATCATCGGCGGATCGACTGCCAGCGGCGGCATCGGTTTCCTGCCAGTAGGCAATGTGTACGCCGTTATCAATGGCAACCTCATCCGCCGCAACCGCTATGGAATCACCCTCAACGGCGGCGCGAATATCAATGCGGTGATCAGCTACAACGTGATCGACACGAACAATATCCAGAACGATCCGAACCTCGGCGGCAGCGGCATCGCTTTCAGCGGCGGATCGTCTACCAGCCAGCAGAACACCATCGTAACCGGTAATATCATCCGCGCGAACCTCTGGGGCATTACCATCCAGGGCCGCTCAAGACCCAACCTCGGCAACCTTTCAAACAGCGACACCACGGACGACGGGAAGAACCGGTTTATCAATAATACCAATACCACAACCGATTCCATCGACCTGTACAATAACACGGTTGACAGCATCAAGGCGGAGAACAATTACTGGGACACCGACGATCCGCTGGTAGCAGAACAAAGGATCTTTCACCTGCCCGATAATGCCGCGCTGGGCCCGGTAGACTTCGACCCTATCCTTACCGCCGCAACGCTGCCGGTGACGCTCACGGTTTTTGATGTGAGCCTGCAGGGAGAAAGGGCGCGGCTGGTGTGGCAGACCGCAACGGAAGAAAACGCTTCCCATTTCAATATCCAGCGCAGCCTGGACGGCAGGTCGTTTGCCACCGTTGCCAAAGTAGCTGCCGCGGGCCATTCAGGCAGCGTGGTAAACTACCAGGCCAATGACCTGGTTGCCGGGATCAACAGCCCGGCGCTGTACTACAGGCTGCAGGCGGTGGATAAAGACGGCAGCAGCACATACAGCAGCATCAGAAAGATCAGGCTGGATAATCGCAGCCGTTTTGCCATATCGCCCAATCCGGCCAGCAGCCAGGTATCCGTTACAGGAGAAGGCAGGGCGGATATCCGTATCGTTAACATGGCCGGGCAGCTTGTATTCCGCAGGACGGGGCTGCTGCCCGCAACGGGCATCGATATATCCATGCTGAAGAAAGGTGTTTACGTAATCACGATCACCGGTGAACAGGGAACATCGCAGTCAGAGAAGCTGGTGATCAGGTAGGATGGCTGAGGCGCACCTGCATTCAGTACCTGCGTCTTTTACATAATACAAAAGGGCTTCAGTTGATGAAGCCCTTTTCTGTTTAAGCAGGGGCGTCCGGGCTGACGGGCAGGCCGGGCTCGTCGCAACCGGCACAATATCAGTGCGCTGCCGGCGTTAATAGGTGGTTACCGCAACCAAATCCTTTCTATGAAGAAACCCTGCCTGCCCCTCAGCCTGCTGATGATGCCGTTGATTGTCTTTGCGCTCCATTGCCCTGCCCAGCAGATCACCGCGCCGAAATACGAGATGGGAGTGAGATTGTCGTCGCTTATTTACCAGGGCGACCTTGCGCCTGCCGCGGCCGGCTCTTACAAATCGCTGGCACTGGGCGGTGGTATTTTCGCCACGCGTATCTTCGACTGGAACTGGGCCCTGCGCGTGAGCGCCGATTACGGCAAGATCAAAGGTTCCGATTCATTATACCAGGAAGCCTGGAGAAAGGAAAGGCGGTTCAGCTTCCGCACAACATTCGCGGAGCTTGCCGCGGAGATGGTGTATACGATCGGTGATAATTACCGGGCCGACCGTTTGCAGCCTTATGTGTTTGCGGGCGCCGGCGTATCGTTCCTGGATGTGAAGCGCGACTATTCCCATTCCGATCCGAGCTATTTCTCTTACAATCCCTGGTCGGCAAACGGCCTTGCGATCGATACGGCCAAATCGCTACCGAAAACCTGCCTTGTATTCCCGGTAGGTGTGGGCCTCCGCTTCGGCATCGGAGATAACCTGTCGTTTTTCGGAGAAGGCACTTACCGGCTCATGTCAACCGACTATCTCGATGGTTTCAGCAGATCCGCCAACCCCAGCCTGCTCGATCATTATACCAACCTGTCGTTAGGACTGATCTATCGATTCGGAGACAACTATATCAACTGCCCGCGGTTTTAGAGATTGAAGGGTGAAGAATGCCGAATTGAAAAAGACGGGTGGTGCATGTGAGCGTTTTTCTTAGCAGTATACAATGGGATAACAGTGTTGCCGGCGAAACTTTGATCTACTCATGCATCTTAT
>DASVBM010000407.1:0-6415 GCA_036375835.1 Chitinophagaceae bacterium
GTGTGCCGGCGCAATGATTCGATGATCCGGATATCTTCCGGCGTTCCGAGTTTGATCTTGTATACCGGCCAGGGTTTCTGTTCCAGTTTGCGCACCATCTCTTCTGTGGTATCAATGCCGATCGTGTAGTCGGTGAGCACATCGTTCTTCCATTCACTACCCCAGATCCGGAACAGAGGCTGGCCCCGCATCTTTCCGAAAATATCCCAGGCTGCCATATCCAGCGCGCAAACCAGGAACGGATTATTCGGAAACAGGTGGTGCAGGTAATGCCAGTAACGATCGGGGTGGGTGAAAGCGAACTTCTCCACCATGGTTTTTTTCCGTTCCAGGTCGGCCACCATCTGGTCGGTGGTGATATTGTAATAAGTGATGGCGGGCGCTTCCCCGTAACCGGTGATATCGCCGAGGGTCAGGCTTACTACCAGGCTGGGCTGGTGTGTCTTCGTTCTGCCGCCGGAAATCGTGAAAGGATACTCAAAAGGAAGATCGTATTGGTGGTATGCGACTTGCACAATAAAAAAATTTCAATCATTAACACTGTTGCAGCCTCATTCCGTTCTGCCAGCTGCTGCAAGGTAGCCTCTTAATTCAGAATTGAACTCCGTTGATGCGATCAGCTCGCCAATCGTGATATGCATCCGGTAATTCCAGTAATGCTGCGGATCCGACGGGAGGTTGATCCTCTCCTCGGCCGGGTTTTGCCTTCTCAGGCTGTCGTTCATCCCCAGCAGGTCCTGAAGCTGGAAAATACTCCACATTGCCGGCGCGTGCAGGTGTTGCAATACGATCGCTTTATTTATCCAGGGTTCACAATAAACAGGCGCGTCTCCGCTTTGCCTGAGTTCATTATTATAAAACTTCTGGGTAATCGGGCGGTCTTCCTCCCACCATCCCCTGATGGTGCTCATATCGTGGGTAGAAGGGGTTACAACGCTGAGGTAAGGCGCTTCGGCCGGGTTGAAGAATTCCCGGTTAACAGCTTTGGGCATGCGCTGGATTTCCAGGCTGAGGATACCCAGTTGCTTCATCACGTCAGGCACGCAATGCGGAACAAGGCCCAGGTCTTCTCCACAGACCAGCATGTTGGTGGCGCGCTTCAACTCGGGAAGTTTCTGCATGGCTTCGATTTCCCAGTAGTGATCCTGCCGCTCAAAGAAATAGTTCAGGTAAAGTTGTTTCAGCTGGTGGCGGGTATGCGGATCCAGGTGTTTATACGAAAGCGTATCCTCTATACCAAAACGGAAATGGAAGTTGCTGCCGGAATCGTCTGCGGTGAACAGGATAACGTTCGACACCAGGTCGAACAAACCTTCCATCAGCGACCTGTCTTCACGGCCTTCAAAATATTTTTGAATCTTCCGCTGCGTTTCAAATTCGTCTTTCAGCACATACTGGTCAAACCCGTCGTAGTCCAGGAAGGTTTCTTTCACTTCGGCTGAGCGGCTTCCGAAGATATCGTTCAGTACCGCGTCATTGATAAATGGCCTGCAGTAGCGGAGATAATCGAAGGAAATACCACGTTGAGAGAATTCGCTTATATGCACCGGTGTCGCCGGTACAAACCGTCCCATGATGCCTTCCACGGCATTGATGGGAATACTCCATATCCGGAAAAAACCGAGTATGTGATCGATACGGAAGGCATCGAAATAATAGCTCATTTGTTCGAACCGGAGTTTCCACCATCTGAAGCCATCCTTTTTCATCCGCTCCCAGTTGTAAGTGGGAAAGCCCCAATTCTGTCCTTTTACCGCGAAATCATCGGGCGGCGCGCCCGCCTGCACATCCATATGGTAGAGCTCAGGTTGCTGCCATGCGTCGGCACCGAAACGGTAAACGCCTATCGGGATATCGCCTTTAACGATAATGCCGTTCGCATGCGCATAGCTGGTTGCCTCTTTCAGCTGCAGGTGCAGGTGATACTGTACGAAAAAATGGATGTTCAGCTTATCGTGCGCTGCCTCATCCAGCGCGGCTATCGCAGCCGGATCATATTGCCTGTGTTCCGGCCACTGGTTGAAATCGGAAGTTCCGAACTCGTCGCGCAAATAACAAAAAGCGGCATAAGGCACCAGCCAGTGTTCATTGTGGCGAAAGAAATCTTTAAAACCAGCTTGTTTAAATGTGCCGGCTTTCTGCAAGGGATATATCTGACGGATGTAATTCCACTTTTCTTCGATCACTTTACAGTAATCCACTGTTGGTGACGCGTTCAAACGCTCCCGCTTTTCATCATACGATTCGAGCAGCTTTCTGTTCTTTTCGTCGGTGAGCTTTTCGATGTCCAGGAATATCGGGTGCAGCGCAAACGCCGATATTGCCGCATAGGGATAAGAATCCCGCCAGGTATGTGTTGCCGATGTATCGTTAACAGGAAGGATCTGCACCATCTTAAGTCCTGCCAGTTTCGCCCAGTCTACCAGGCTTTTGATATCGGTGAACTCTCCTACTCCAAAACTTCGTTCGGTGCGCAGGCTGAATACAGGAATTGCTACGCCTGCCGCTTTCCAGGTGGTTGCCGGCAATACAACAAAACCGTCGTTCACCTGCACTTGTTGCCCGGCGCTTGCTGCCGCGGCGAAACGGTTACCGCCGTTTTCATATCTAATGAACTGCTTTTTAATAGTGTCGTAAATCCCATACTTGTATTCAGGAAATGACAAGCCGGAAAGATAGAGCGCGATGGTCCAGTTGTCGCCTTCGGCGTTTTTGTTCATCAGCAGCGGAGCATCGCTATCCCAGTTGCCCAATTGCTTTCCGTGGCCGAGAATACAAACGACTTCGCCGTGATTCAGCAATGGCGCCTTTACAGAAAAGCGGTGCGTGAAGTTCCGGGGCGTTTTGCGGCCCTTGTATTCCTTCCGTTCCAGCAACACATCCCTGAATGGTTCAGTATAGAATGCGTTTTCGAAATATCCGGCGTGATTCCATGAATCAATAACAAGGACCGAACGGCTTTTAAAATCCGCGCTGTTGAATGTTTTTGTACCCCAGTCATGATCAACTCTTCCGTCCTTCTGCTTTAACAGGTAACTGTAGGAAACCTCACCTTCGAAATCAGAAGGAAAGCCGATTACAACGAACCAGTTCTGCTGATCGAGGTATTCCAGCGGAATTGCCCTTGAAACATCGCCGTCGCCCAAAGCCGGGTGGTTACCGGTGATGAACAATTGCTGGCCGAATTCGGTGTGAAACCTGAGCCGGAAGTCGACTGAGCGGGTATCGCTCCTGTCCTCATTTTTTTTCGGCTTGCCCGTCTGCTTTTTTGTTTTTGCGGGCGCTGGCTTTTCCGCTTTCGCGGATTTCTTTGCAGCGGTCCCCGAACCCGGCTTTTTCCTGGTAACGGGCAGCAGGGCTTCGCCTGCTACGGGCGGTAGCTTTGCCTTTCCGTTCTGGCCAGTAGTTCCGTTGATGGATTTGCCTTTTGCAGGCAGCTTTTCAACCTTTTTCTCAGCAGGGTTCTTTTTCGAAGGCAAGGCGCAGTATTTTAGAGGTACAAAGTAACTGAAATAATGTGTAAATATAACACATTAATCGGCACAACGATAACTAACTCAGGCCAAAGTTACGTCCCCTTACCGCATCCATTTCCATTTCAGAATCTGCAAAATCTTCCCCGTCCAGACCAAGTTTTTTTCTTAGTGCCGATGTAGAGTACTTCAGTTTCCTTCTTGTCTCCGTACCAGCAGCAGGGGCCAGTAAAACGCCGAGTCCGATTCCTGCCACGAGGCCGGCCAGCGTAAATACGACCATTTTCAGGTTATTCATGTTCGCTTTTGTTTTATCGTTAAGAGATCTTCCGTTCGGCACTTTCAATCAGCTGCAGGAGACGCGTCCGCAATGCAGGGTTCAGACCTTCCACCTCATCGGTGAGCATTTGCTTTACGTCTTCCACAGTATGCCCGGACCTGGCGGCAAAGCCCATAATCCGCTTACGGATATTTTCCGCTGTGTCCATCACTTTCTGCCTTGTATCACGGCCGCATCCCGGTGCCAGCAACACTCCGATTGCCACCCCGGATACCAGTGCTGTAAAGCCGGTAAATATGATCTTGTAAGCACTTCCTGTCATAAAATTCCTTTTAAAGATATTTTACGAATACAATGCCAGAAGGAACGCCGGCATGGTATAAAAAAAGCCACAGGATTTTCTCCTGCGGCTTGTGTTTTTCATCGTATTAAGCGCGTTGCGTTATTGATTGGCAACGCTTGATTTCCTTTCATTGTATTCTGCCCAGGGATCTTCCTCCAGGTCAGGTTTGCCCCAGAGTTTCCTCCACTGGTTTCTTGTGCCGCTTACGATATTCCTTCTTGCATCTACGCCGCTCACCGGCGCAACCAGCAATCCGATTGCAACGCCTGCTACTAAACCAGCGATTGTGCCCAATAGTATTCTTTGCATATCCGGTCGTTTTTAATGTGATTTGATAAAAAAAATTTCCAAAAATGCTGCCAGAGCAATCGGCAGTAAACCGATACCAGGGCGGTGGCAGTAAAAAAGCCGCTGATGGAAATCAGCGGCTGTCCTCAAAGAGTGGGTTGCTTGCTATGATTATCTATCAATAAACCTGGTTGTTGGCCCTGCGCTGAACACGATAACGGCCGGTTCTGCGGATCTGCCAGAGATCTGCGGGACCAAATACCTTCTGCTGCTTTTCGATTAAATTTTCGGTCGCCAGTGTTTCCGGAACCTGTGTGCACAGTCGCTTTAATTCATTCCGGTCGATAGAGACCAACGGTTTTATTTTCGCTTCTTTCATCCTGAATTGCCTTTATTTCTATTATTTGCCGGTTTGTGCGGGTTTCAGAGGGATATTGGATTTGAAGAGCGCCCTGGGGTGCTATTTCATTGATTAGTAACGCAAAACTAGCGGGCACAAACCCGCAATCCAAATATTCCCTCCAAAAGAGTTGTTAAGGAAGCGCCTATAGTTTATGAATGGCTTTAATGTGAGATGGCCGGCAAATTACCTTCCGGAACTATCGCCAATCTCCGGATCATCCTTGTCAAGTCTGTTTTTTACCCCTCGTTTGATGTCTTTATATTTCGCTTTCACCGAATCCCCGATATTCTCCAGCGTTGTATCGGCCCTGCGAATAAAACTGTCCACCCCGTTTCGTGCAGAATCTTTGTTATCGTGTTCGTCGGTAGAAACATTGCAGGCAGCACAGAGGGTGATGCCTGCAATGGCGATGATTTTTTTCATATCACCTGAATTTATAAACGATAGATAATCCCTGGTAATCGCGCCCGAATCCCGGGTAGATGCTAACGTTTGAGGATTTACGTGTGCGATGCCAGTGCGGGATCAGGATACCGGTCGCAGCGCCTACAGCGTAACCAAGCAGGTTATCGCTCAGGAAATGCTGACCAGCACGCCAGCGCTGGTATCCCACCACCGCAGGTAATGCAGCTGCAACTACCCATACCACGGGTTTTAACCTGGAACCGGGATTCATATCACTGAATACTTTGGCGGTAAAAAAAGCAGAAGCCGCGGTTGCCGCGGTATGGCCTGCGTAAAATGATCGTTGCGAATTCTTACTCATGCGCGTACCGATCGGTGCTTCCGTTCCGTAAACCAATGGCCGGCTGCGGCTGATGGCGCCCGCAGTGAGACTGTACATCGCTCCTGTCACCGCCATTGTTTCGATATACATCGAAAACACCTGGCCAAAATGCCTCGACTGGTCACCATCCACTACCATCATTACAACAGGCCAGGCAAACGAAGCATAGAACGGAATATAGCTGTCGTCATTGGCCTGCTCGTTATAATACCCGGCGTTGCTGCGATCGAAGCCGGGGATCTTATCCCTTGTTTTTGTGGCCAGTTGTTCGGGGGTCAGGTCTTTCTTGTTCTGTATCAGGTACAGGCCTCCCGCATTCGCTGCCAGCAAGCCCAGGATAATCGGGCCGTCTTTTTTGAACTTCACCGTATATGGAGAAGGGCGTTTCTGTTCTTCAGCGGAAGGCAGTCGCGATTTTTCTCCTTGAACGGTTATTGTTGCCACCTGTGCGGGATCCACCCATTCCAGCACTGAAGAATCTTTTGCGCGCAAGGTATCCTGCGACCGCAGCTGGCTGAATGCCGTGATCATCAATGCTCCCAATACCAACGTTTTTTTCATACGAATTGTAGATTTTCGTTTTGGTAATCAAACCGCCTGCCAACGCAGATGGATTTCCGGGAAAAGAAACCGGCAACCGGCTTCTCTACCTTTATTACCCCTTACCCGGGTCTGAGGTGAACCTTAAGTGGGTCTTATTTGCATCTGACCTGGACCTTACCTGGATCTTACTTGCATCTGACCTGCATCTGAGGTGAATCTGAGTTGTATCTGAGGAGTGCCTGAGGGCTGACAATGGTAAGAAACCGGGCGGTTTCCCGCTGCCGTCACGAGGGGAAAA
>DASVBM010000279.1:0-5162 GCA_036375835.1 Chitinophagaceae bacterium
GACTTCGGTTAGTGAAAGTGAATTGCAGCATCTCCGCCAGCTGGTCAGGGCTAAATCGGGATTGAAATGCGACAACTTCAACGATATGCAGTTGTTGCAGGAAAAGATCCGTTATGCGGTTAATGAATACCTGTCTATTCAAACGCTCAGCCGTTTTTTTGGTCTCACTAAAACCGAATTCAATCCTGCTTCTTATACGCTGCTTGTCCTTGCCAGGTACAGCGGTTACCACTCATTTGAAGAGCTGCAACAGCTCAGTACAAACACCGACCACAATAGCTCACTCCCTGTAATCCGGTTGCTGACTGCGCTTTTTTCGGAGTCAGGCGAGTGCAAAACAGCTGAGGAAAAGCTGGTGTCGATCACCCGCAATGTTCACGGCCTGATTGAACACGACGATCAGCTCGCGGAAGAAGTTTATAAATACATGTCTTCCGTGAGTTTTGGCAGGGAATACTTTTTTGAGAAACTGGTGCACATCGACGCACTGGACAGATCATACGGAGAAGCGCTTCAATACTACCTGATGCATGCAACAACTAATGAACAGCGTTTTTTTGGATGCAGCCTCTTGTGTTTCCGGTATATGCTCACTAACGATCACCGCAACTTCAATCACTATTATGCCGCCGTGCAGGATTTTACTCCGGATGAAGTTTCAACTTTCCGGCCGTTTGTTGCAGGCAGATACCCTGCTTTGATTTTATATGCCCAGCTCGTTAACAGAGATCCGTCTATACTGCATCGCAATATCGATACGGCAATCGCGATGCTTAAAGAACCAGGCACCGGGTTTCCATATGATATTTACTATGTGTCGGAAGCACTCATCCTTTTACAGGAATTTGAAATAGCCTTCCGGTTGCTGAACCGGTACCGGCAGGTGAAAACAATTCCGGACGCAGATGAAGGATACATTGCCCAACTGGAGCTGTTCAGGATTTTTTCAGGGTTTTTTGCGGGGGCGTTGCATCCGTCGCGGCAAAGGGCACAGATCTCAGGATTGCGCAGTAATGCCTTCAATATATTCTGTACGGACTATTTTTCCGTGTTCCTGTACCTGCTGCAAATCCGTTATGAATCCAACGGCGGCGCCCGTGTGTTGCACAGCAGGATCAGTCACCTCGTTAACAAAACAGGGTTCATTCAGTTATATACCCTTGTTAATTCCATTGAGCACGTGGGCGTTTCTGCGGCATCTGCTTTTATTAATGGAAATTAATGATCATTCCGCTTTATTGTTTACTGCAGATATTCAGGGTAGGGAAAAATTCGGGTTCGCTTGTTTCCCGGTTTACACTTTGATATGCCGGTATTCCCGTTACGCCACGCTCACTCATAATACGGCACCCGGATCAAAACCGGGCCATCATTAATAGCCGCATTAATGGAGGTTAAAGAAAATAGAAAACGAAAAATTGCGTCTGATCTTGCACCTGCAACGTTGATAAAGTGATTCGGATCAGGGAAGAAAAATTACATAATCAAAAACTCTTAGTTTATGAAAAAGCTTTTATTTGCTGCTATTGCAGCCCTGGGCTTTACCTTCGCTAACGCGCAGCCGGTTCAGGATCAATCACACTTGTTAGCTTCTCTTTGCCTTGAGAATGTTATCTACATGGTGCCCCAGGTTGACATGATGGGTGCTAAATTCCAAAACGCATTCGACTACAGCGCACCATTCGGTAAAGAACTCGAAGATCTTTGGGGAAATGATGTAAGCCCGTTCTGGGTTTCTTCAAACAGGAATTTCAACGTTACTATCAAAGCCGGAAGCCCCTATTTCTTCTATTTCGGTACTGGAACAGGAAACAACCTGATGCCTGCTGGCGTTCTGGACTATAAAGTAGCCAGCAACTTTACAGGCGGTCTTTCTAACGGTTTGTGGCATCAACTGGGTGTGCTCGATCAAACAATCATTTCTGGTGGTGAATATGGCTTCATGAAGCCTTTCTCTATCAAGCTCCGTGCAACTCCAGGATGGAACTATACAGGTGGCGTTTACACAATGGATGTTGTTTTAACTGCAACTCAGCAGTAATGCTAAGTACAGAGTGAATAACAATCGTTGGTGAGTTATGAGGTTGTCCCTCCCTGAGGACAACCTCTTTTTGGCCACCTCATCTTCAGATCTTTTAAATATCAGGTACAATGAAAAACAAGAACCACCTGCTTGTTCTATCATTAGTAGCAGTTCTTACAATTACTTCCGGCCGTTTAATAGGACAACCCGGGGGTTTGAATGTCATTTTCAGGGATTCAATCAGTGCTACTGCAGAATCACCATTCGTTTACAATAATGTTATTCTCCGTAACGAAGACACCCTAACCAGGAGATTGGTACTTCGTATCAGTACCCCTGCCGGCTGGCGGCTGCTTGTTGCTCCGCCGCTGACCTATAAGCTTCGCCCAGGTGAATCAACAACAATTCCGCTGACTTTAGTCCGGGGCAACAATGCAACCTCAAACTTTGTTCCGGTACAACTTGATATCGTTTCCGAAGTTGCATTGGAAACCGGTATAAGGCAGTTTTACGTACGCGCCAATCCCATCGCCGACTATGTGCTCACTGCACTGAACCAGACCGTTGAGATTTCCCCGGCGGATAAACAATTGTCCGTTCCTTTCAGGATCCGGAACACCGGCTCATCAGACACTTATTACGACGTCTCTTATAAAACGAACCTGCTCTCAGTGGAAAAGCCCTTCAGGATCGTTCTGTCACCCGGGAAGGATACCACACTCTCCGCGCATTTCAACATCCAGGAACTCGGATCCGTTCCTTTTCAAAAGGTTTATGTGCATGTATCCGATTCTGCCGGCGTTTTCCGTAGCCTCACCGTTGATATACTCAAACTGCAGGGCCAGTACAAAAAACACCCTTCGGCATATAATACTTTCCCGCTTGAGATCGAGTCCGGAGTGATGCAGTATGACGATCAGCTCAATTACTATTTCGCTGCTGCCGGGGATATTGACCTGAAGGATGGAAGCCTTGGATTTAAATATCGAAGTAAAACTTATGGCCTGTTCAGCACCCTTGAGCGCAACAGGCTCACCGTCACTTATAATTCCAATGCCTGGAACCTGGCTGCCGGGCACCTTACCGATTTCAGGCACTTTTTCAGCTACGGAGACGGTGGGAAACTCAGCTACAAGTCAGCCGGCGGACAACAGTATGGTATCCAGGCGATCATTCACGACCGGTACAATCCGGGAACATCAGCCGACAACTTCAGCGCCTTTGTTAAATACCCGTCCGGCAAAGGCAGCCTGCTCCATGAATTCCTGGTGAGCAATGACAGGCGATACAAGATGGATGGATACATCCTTAATAATGAGTGGGTGATCGCTAAAAGCAATGCACTGATGTTTTCATTACGTGCGGCAGGAGGGATGGAGAACTATTATATTGATACGGCGGCAAAGCAGGCCAGACCCGGATGGGCCGCAGGATATGGATTTAGTTTCCGCCGGAAAGTATGGACACTTTCCAGCTACTTTCAGTACAATGATGACCGGTATCCCGGAATTGAAAAAGGATACCGGAACCAGATGCACGCGATCCGCTGGCAAAAGAATAAATTTTTCTTCGAACTGTTTTACAATTACAACAGAACCGCCAGTCTGCTCTTAAAAGACACCATCTTTCAGTCCGACCTTTTTTCTTACAATGTCGAGAAATACGGATTCCGGGCCGGAACCGGCGGAAAACGATCATCATTCTCTTTCAGCAGTGGACTCCTTGTACAAACCGGTTGGAACAGGTATTCGGTGCCCAGGTACCAGTTCGCTGAACTGCTGTATACCTACAGGGCGGCGAAAGGATTTCGTGTATCCGTCAGTTCAACCAGCGGTTATGCAGATAATAACGCTGTCGCGCAGCCGGTCTTCTTCACCAACAGCAACATCGACATAGGTATGCCTTACCTGGGTATCCGCGGTTTTTATGTGCAGGTGCCCGTCTTTAAAAATTCGGGTGATAAGGAACTGTCGCAATACACCCAGACACTTTCCGCCGGCCCGTATGTGAACTTCAGGTTATTTAAAAAGGTTATCGTTAACCTCAGGTATAATGTGGTCAGGTCACTATACGACAACAGGTATGTCAGCAATGGAAGTTTCAACCTGATGTATGATAACCGGAAGCGCGGAATGCAGGTTCAGTTTTCCGGTTACGTTCCTTTCCAGGAATCACAGGCTCCTTCGCTGATGGGCCAAAGCAGGCCGTACTACAATCTGATGTTACGGAAAAAATTTACCATGCCCTTACTGTTTAAAAAGAAGTACCATGACCTGCAGGTGATCGCCTTTGACGATGTGAACATCAATGGAAGGAAAGACGCGGATGAAAAGACCTTAAGAAATGTCAGGATGGATATTAACGGCATACCGTTCAGAACAAATGAAAAAGGTTCAGTTCTGCTGAGAAATACAGATACCGGTACCTATCGGTTAGACCTGATGAATGCCTCGCAAATGAGAGGGCTGACCCCGGTCTCAACCGGTATCGTTGAAGTGAACCTTCAAAAAAACTATACTGTGATGCTTCCTTTCCGGATGAATAAGGTGGTCTTCGGAAAAGTGAGTGTCCAGCTGGATCCCTACAGGTATACAAGGTTCGACCTTGCGAACATCAGGATCACCGCTACTGACTCCGCCGGCAAAGTGTTTACAACGTTAACCGATGCCACCGGAGCATATAGCCTGAACCTGCCTGCCAACCTTTATACTATTTCATTGAATCCACAGGTGTTTACCGGTAACATTAAACCGGTAACCCTGAGATTCCCGGCTAATCTCGTGGCCAACGAGCAGGCCGAGGTGAATTTTGAACTGGTTGAGAAGAAAAGGGAAATACGTTTCCTGCGTCAGTAGCTTTTAACGGGGGTGAGATCCGTTGAAAGTACCCGTGGAAATGTAGACCTGGAGGTCGTCTTTTTGATGGCCTCCTCTTTTTTTATCGACTGATATTCCATTGGGTTAAGGTTATATCACCGGCAAAGCCGGTTGCATGCTGAATCATAACCGCCGGTCAATGCAGCCGATCTCTGCCGGGCAGGTATACTGGATTTTGTTCCATCCCGGCCATTCTGGTTGTTGAACTGGTATAATAAAAGAGGCGGATGATTCACCCGCCTCTTATTGTTCTGTATCCCCAC
>DASVBM010000082.1:0-2419 GCA_036375835.1 Chitinophagaceae bacterium
AATGCTGCTGTTTTTACCAGGGAAGGCTGTAACTGTCACTGTGCTTTAGCATCCATCCGTGTAATTATTTGCTCATGCAGCCGGATTCAGTGCTGCCGTTATGTGGTATGATGTTTTCAGCGGTTCCGGGAAAACGGATGATATGCAAAAGTCAAATCCCAAAAAGCAGGTTCGAAAACCACAGTCGCAACCCAGGCCGGGTAAAGAACTTGCGATGCGGCCGGCGCCGGCGTCTGAACCCAAGCCCGATGAGCCGGGCAAACTGGCCGGAAAGCGGGCGCTTATAACCGGAGGAGACAGTGGTATCGGTAAAGCCGTTGCGATACTATTTGCAAAAGAGGGTGCAGACGTTGCGATCGCTTACCTGAGCGAAGACGAAGATGCAGCAGTTACCCGCAGCGAAGTGGAATCTTTTGGAAGAAAGTGCTTCCTTTTTCCCGGCGATCTTTCAAAAGAAAACAACTGCAAAAAGCTGGTGGAGCAGGCAGTAAAAAAACTTGGCGGCCTTGACATCCTGGTGAATAATGCAGCGTTGCACTGGGAGCAGAAGGCGATCGAAGATATCACTACCGAGCAGTTGCTGAAAACGTTTTCATCAAATTTTTTCTCTTATTTCTGGGTTACGAGATACGCAATGAAATACCTGAAAAAAGGCAGTTGTATCATTAATACGACTTCTGTCACTGCGTACCGTGGCAGTGGCGGACTGATCGATTACGCTTCAACCAAGGGTGCGATCGTGGCTTTCACCCGCAGTCTCTCCGCTAACCTGGTGGATAAGGGCATACGGGTAAACGGTGTGGCACCGGGTCCGATCTGGACACCGCTTATTGCTTCGACGTTTGATAAGAAAAAGGTGGCAACGTTTGGTTCAGACGTGCCGATGAAGCGTGCCGGCGAACCCAACGAGGTCGCTCCCTGTTTCCTGTTTCTTGCTTCAGACGATTCAAGTTATATGACTGGCCAGGTATTGCACCCGAATGGCGGTGAAATCGTAAACGGATAAACAATCATACTGAATGGAAATTGTGCACGCAGAGACGGCTATTAAGATACCCGAAAAGAAAATTCCGGCCCTGATCAATGATCACGAGGCAAGTGCGAAAGCGATACAGTTGAGATATGTTTCCGATACGGATAAGGGAATTACACGGGTGCGGAAAGGGAAGGGGTTTGATTATATATCCGATGGCAGGAGGGTCCGTGACCGCGAAACGCTGGAGCGGATCAGGAAACTGGTGATACCACCTGCCTGGGAAAACGTCTGGATTTGCAAATACGCGAACGGGCATATACAGGTTACCGGCACAGACGCCAGGGGGAGGAAACAGTATAAGTATCACCCGCTGTGGAATGCGCTGCGGAATGAAACCAAATATTTCCGTCTGTTGGAATTTGGACGCAGTCTGCCCGTGATACGGGAACGACTGGAACGCGATCTGGCGAAGCCCGGCCTCCCAAAAGAAAAAGTGCTGGCGGCCATAGTGAGCATCATGGACAAGACCAGTATCCGGATCGGAAGCAGTTTTTACGAGAAGCTTTACGGGTCTTTCGGTTTGAGCACCATGAAAGACCGCCATGTAAAGATTGAAGGCGGAACCGTTCGCTTTTCTTTCAAAGGAAAGAAGGGCGTTTACCATGATATATCGCTGCGAAGCCGCCGCCTTGCGAATATCGTACGGAAGTGCCGCGATATTCCCGGCAGGGAGTTGTTCCAGTATTACGACAGCGATGGTGTGGCGCATACCGTTGATTCAGGTGAAGTGAATGAATATATCCGCGAAGTCTCGGGAGGAGACTTTACCAGCAAGGATTTCCGTACCTGGACCGGAACCGTG
This sequence comes from Chitinophagaceae bacterium, assembly GCA_036375835.1. Lineage (GTDB taxonomy): Bacteria > Bacteroidota > Bacteroidia > Chitinophagales > Chitinophagaceae > JAEZDC01. The sequence goes on from DASVBM010000082.1 coordinate 1,839, forward strand.
CAATGCCTGCTGTCACTTCGGCAGTTGGGTGGTTTTGAAACCGAAACCGAGAAGAAAAAGAAGCTTGTTTCCGCAATTGACGCTGTGGCTCAGAGTCTTGGCAACACCAGGGCCGTTTGCCGTAAACACTATATACATCCGGCGGTACTCAGCAGCTATGAAGCCAATAAACTGGAAGGGTATTTGGAAGAGCTTGAGAGTAAAGCCGCTGCAGGTGAAGACATTACTGCCTGCGAGGAAGTTCTGCTTGACCTGCTGCAAAATAAAACGCTTAAAACATAAGTTATGAGAGCGATATGGACAGGAGCGATAGGCTTCGGGTTGGTGAACATTCCGGTGAAAATTTACAGTGCCACAGAGAGTAGCGGGCTGGACCTTGACATGCTTGATAAGAAAGACCATTCCAAGATACGGTTCAAACGCGTAAACGAGAATACAGGCAAGGAAGTGCAGTGGGAAAATATCGTAAAGGCTTACGATTATGAGGGTAAATATGTGGTGCTGAGCGATGACGATTTTAAAAAAGCCAGTCCTGAAAAATCGAAGATCCTGGAGATCGCGCAGTTTGTGAAAGAGGAGGA
>DASVBM010000070.1:0-3980 GCA_036375835.1 Chitinophagaceae bacterium
CGGCAGCTACCCGGTGAGCATCCGGCTCAACCCGCATATCATGGCTGGCGGCAATTACAAGATCTCGACCGGTCACGTGGACAGTAAGTTTGGAATTTCCATTCACCAGCTGCGGCATATCGAACGCATCGTGAAAAGCACAAAGCTGCACGTGAACGGGCTGCATATGCATACCGGCAGCGAGATCAAGGACGTGAACGTGTTTCACCAGGGGCTGGAGGTGATGCTGGATATTGCCCGGCATTTCCCGGAAATCGAATTCGTGGACCTGGGAAGCGGTTTCAAAGTACCCTACCAGGACGGAGACGTGGAGACCAACGTGGAAGAACTGGGTAAAAAGGTTTCAGAAAACTTCAGGATTTTCCAGCAGGAAATGGGAAGGAATATCGAGGTGTGGTTCGAGCCGGGAAAATATATTGTCAGCGAGGCCGGATATTTCGTGGTGAAAGCCAACGTGATCAAACAAACCACGGCAACCGTTTTCGTTGGAGTGAATTCAGGCTTCAACCACCTGATCAGGCCTATGTTTTACGAATCTTACCACCGCATTGAAAATATCAGCAATCCCGCCGGACCGGAGCGGATCTATACCGTGGTAGGACATATCTGCGAGACCGACACGTTTGCCTGGGACCGCAAGCTGAACGAGGTGCGGGAAGGCGACTTCCTGGTGTTTTACAACGCCGGGGCCTATGGCTTTGAAATGAGCAGCAACTTCAACAGCAGGCTGAAACCGGCGGAGGTGCTGGTGAAGGACGGGCAGTTTCATCTGGTCCGTAAAAGGGATGTTTTCGAGGATCTGCTGAGAAACCAGGTGGAGGTATTGTAAGGCGGGGATTTCCTGCCCGGAATTTGAATTGCTAATTGGTCTATATTGAGCCGGAAATGATTGAAGTCAGGAATATCAAGAAGAGCTTCGGGGACAAGGTGATCCTGCAGGACATCAGTTGCGTGATGGAACCCGGCAAGTGCAATCTCATCATCGGCGCCAGCGGGAGCGGCAAGACGGTGCTTACCAAGTGCATGGTGGGACTGTTCAAGCCCGACCTGGGGGAGATCAGCTATGAAGGGCATAATATGCTCACGATGTCTGATGACGAGAAAAAAGAGCTGCGGCAGCAGATCGGTATGCTTTTCCAGGGCTCCGCGCTTTTTGATTCACTGACGGTGGAGCAGAATATACTCTTCCCGCTGGACATGTTCACGCGTTTGACGCATCGCGACAAAAAGAAAAAGGTGAATGAAACACTGGAGCGTGTGAATCTTTCCGGATCCAATAAAAAATACCCTGCCGAGCTGAGCGGGGGCATGAAAAAGAGGGTAGCCATTGCCCGCGCCATTGTGCTGAACCCGAAATACCTTTTCTGCGATGAGCCCAATTCGGGCCTGGACCCGCAAACCTCGCTGCTGATAGACCGGCTGATTAAAGACCTGACAACCGAATACAACAGTACTACCATAGTGGTGACCCATGACATGAACAGCGTAATGGAGATCGGCGACCATATCGTCTACCTGCACCAGGGGCTGAAGCAATGGGAGGGCACCAATCAGGATATTATCTTCAGCCAGGACAAGCTGCTCAACGAATTCATCTTTGCATCGGAGTTCCTCCAGGGGGCCAAAAACATGCGAATGATGGAGGAAAACCGCCAAAAGCCCCGGTAATTTTGTAGATTTAGGCAACAAACCCGATAAAGGCTGTATCTAACCATGTAACACCCCTTAAACACATGGGCTATGAAAAAATTCTACTATGCCTTAATAGTGGCTTTGCTGTTTGCCTTTCCGGCAGCCGCTAATTCGATCATTGTAAAAGGTTATGTCAAGTTCAGTAACGGCAGCCCGGCGGTAAATCATGCCGTCTGGATCAGCACCGATTCGGCCACGACCCCTTTCGCCTGCTGGCAGACTAGCATGACCTATACCAATGCCAACGGTTACTATATCGATACGCTGAACTGCGACAGCGGCAACATCGTCAAGGTGCGCATTGTAGTGATGAACTGCAATGGAACTTACCTGGTTGAAACGCCGATGCTGAACTCCGGCGCGAATGTGATAGAGCGGAACTTCACGCTCTGCACGCCGGCCTGTGATGCCAACTTCGTGTTTAATACCAGCAACCTGACAGCGAGCTTCCAGTCAACCTCGGTTGCTCCTCCGGGCAGTACGATCACAGGCTTTAACTGGAGTTTCGGCGACGGCAGTACGGCCAGCCAGCCCGGCGTTTCCCATACCTACAGTGCAGCGGGAACCTATACGGTAGTGCTGGTGATCACCACCAGCGCGGGCTGTGTCGATTCGGTGGCCAAACAGGTTACAGTATTCAACGCGGCAGGCACCTGTCACGCGGTGTTCATCGACAGCATGCTCACACCGAATAAATTCATCTTCCTCAGTGGTGCTTCCACTACCGCGAGCAACGATTATATAAGTCAACGGATCTGGAAATTCGGCGACGGCACGGGTATGTCGGGCAACGCGATCAACCCGGATCATGTATACCAGCAAAGCGGCACCTACCAGGTCTGCCTGAAGATCATCAGCAATAAGGGTTGCGTGGACAGCACCTGCCACAGCATCACCGTAGTGGTACCGCCCACCAGCTGCGTAGCGAATTTTAATTACCAGAAGGCAGCATCTTCAACACCGTATACCGTAGTCTTCAACAGCAGCGCTTCGGCGGGGGTGAGTGCTACCGATTCCATTGTGAGCAGGTACTGGACATTTGGTGACGGAACACAGCTGGGCGGCAACGTTGTTTCGCCGGTACATGTTTATAATGCCCAGGGCTACTACCAGGTCTGCCTGAAGATCACAACCGTTTCCGGATGCCAGAAAACCGAATGTAAGATTGTGAACCTGGCGGACTCCGGATGCCATGCAAATTTCAGCTTCAATCTTACAGCTGCGGGTATGGTGTATTTTACCAACACTTCCAATACGCTGGGCACGAATGCGCAGTATTACTGGACCTTCGGCAATACCGCCGGAAGCACCGCTATCAACCCGGTTATTCAATTGGCACCGGGTACATATAATGTTTGCCTCCGTGTATTTACCAGCACCTGCGTTGATTCAGTCTGCAAGACTATAACCATTCCTCCACCACCGGCAACGAATTGTGAGGCTGCCTTCCAGTTTGTGGGTGTGGCACCAGCGCCGGGGACCACTGGGTATAAATTTGAATTCAACAGCAGTAATTCACATGCTACAAATCAGCCCGGTGACAGCATCATTCATCGTACATGGTTCTGGGGAGACGGGTCATCCACCACCGGCAATGCTGTGCTGGCAACGCATGTGTATGTGCAACCCGGAAATTATACGGCCTGTCTCGCGATTCAGTCCGCATCCGGCTGCATCGATACAAGCTGCAAAGTGATCTCCGTTCCGTTGCCTAACCAGCTGTTCTGCGCGTCTAAATTCACCTGGGAGTATCTCCCGGCAACCAGTGCGGCAGGCAAACTGGTAAAATTCAACAGTCATATTTCAGCTGCAGCCCCCGGTGACAGCATTATTTCAAGGCTGTGGCAGTTCGGCGACGGCACTTCACTCAGCGGTAACGTGGTGGCACCGGTTCACCAGTATAACCAGGTAGGTACGTACAATGTATGCCTGAAGATCACTACCGCCAGCGGTTGTGTGCGTACGGAGTGTAAGATGGTGGTGGTACCCAACGTTGCGATCGGCTGCGTACCCCATTTCGTATGGCAGCGCACGGCGCCAAAGCAGGTGAACTTCAACAGCTCGATGAGCTGGGTACCCGTGGGTGACAGCATCATCGAACGCAAATGGAATTTTGGCGATGCCTCACCGGTACTGGGCGGGAACGTCGTTTCACCGGTACACCAGTACCAGAACTTCGGTATCTACACCGTATCGCTGAAGATCAAAACAGCACAGCTCTGCGAGAAGACATTCTACAATGTTGTGCGCGTACAGGACAGCGTGCTGAATCCTTCCACCGCAGACCG
>DASVBM010000013.1:0-2136 GCA_036375835.1 Chitinophagaceae bacterium
TTGGGGGTGAGGTGGGGCAGGCGGTAGGCGTTAGGCAGGAGGCGGTAGGCGTTATGCCAGGAATTTGGAATTTCAGCATTTGGAATTTACCTCAGGGGGTTGGGGATGAGGTTGAATCACCGAAAGATTTTGAACAGAACAGGATTAGCTGCGCTGTTCCTTTGGGGTTGGTCTTACTCAAGCGCGCCAACGCGCCGCTCTCGCGTCGCGGGTGTTTTTTGTTTGTCCGCTCATTCAAGCGCAGGGCGCTTGATTCGCTGCCAAACAAAAAACACCCCAGGCTCTCGCCGGGGGCGCTTGTGCCCAGAACAGGAATCGAACCTGCACATCCTTGCGGATACCAGATTTTGAGTCTGACGCGTCTACCAGTTCCGCCATCTGGGCAATGGAAAGGACGGCAAATATAACCGGATCAGTCTAAACCCTGCATGACCCGGTTGAGATATTTTTTCTTGAAATAATAATCCTTCACCTTCAGTAAAGATTCTGCCGGAGTTATACCGTCCTGGTATTCTGCTATGATGGATTTCACCGGTTCGTATATATCCTGCTGTATCGCCTCCACCGCCAGCCTGGCCTTTTCCGCATTGCCCTCCAGCGCCAGTTCATTCAGCTCCATCATCTCCATCAGGAATTCCGCAGGCAGCTGGTATTTTTCTTCTTCTTCCAGCAGGCCTTTCAGCTGCAACAAGTACCTCATCGTTTCATCCGGATTGCTCAGTACCTTAAAGCCTTTGTTCACCTCCGAAGATTTCTGCAACACCTCCGCCTGCTCGTCCGCTGCGGCATTGCTGAAGAAATCGGGATGGTATTTCCGGCTCAGCGCATAGAATTTTTTGCGCAGCTCGTCCGGGTTGGGTTGAAACGAAGCCGGTATCTCAAAAAGTTCAAAATAGTTCATCGTCAATAACTGTTACTGCATGGCCACCACTGCAACCGGGCTATTGCATAAATAAAATTAACTTGCCGCCGCAAAAGTAACTGAATGCTGATCATAGGACTTATCAGAGAGGGAAAAGTTCCGGCCGACAACCGGGTAGCGCTCACGCCGGACCAGTGCCGGTGGCTGCTGGCGCATATAAAGGATATCCGCATCATGGTGCAGCCCTCGCCCAGCCGCTGTTTTTCAGACGAGGACTACCGCCGCGCCGGCGCTGAACTCCGGGAAGACCTGGACGACTGCAACCTGCTGCTGGGCATCAAGGAAGTGCCTAAGGAAATGCTGATACCCGGCAAACGGTATATGTTCTTCTCGCACACCCGCAAGAAGCAGCCCTACAACCAGGAACTGATGAAGGCGATGGTGGCGAAGAAGATCACGCTCATCGATTATGAATGCCTGGAACACGCAGACGGCCAGCGGATCATCGGCTTCGGTTTTTTCGCAGGCATCGTAGGCGCGCATAACGGTATGATGGCATATGGAAACCGGACCGGGTTGTTTCACCTGGGCAGAGTTGGCGCGAGCCGCGACTATCGTGAACTGATACATACCTATTTCGGGCTGAAGCTTCCCAATGTGAAGATCGCCGTTACCGGCAACGGCCGCGTTGCACACGGCATACTCGAGATCATGAACCTGATGGACGTGCGGGAAGTGGAACCCAAAGAATTTCTTCAGCAGGATTATGCCTATCCGGTTTATGTGCACCTGAAGGGATCGGATCTTTATGTAAGAAAAGACACCGGCGAATATTCACGCGAGGAATTCAGGAAACACCCGCAGGATTATCTCTGCATTTTCGAGCCTTACTGTTATCACGCCGATATCCTGATGAATGGCATCTTCTGGGACCTGACCATGCCGCGCCTCTTCAGCATGGATACACTGAAGCACCCGGAATTCAGGATCCGGACCATCGCCGACGTTACTGACGACGCACACGGCAGCGTTCCCTGTAATCTTGGCGATGCCACGATCGACAACCCGGTATATGGTGTGGACAAGCTAACCGGCGAAAAAACCGAACCCTACCTGCCGGGCTCGGTAGACGTGATGGCAGTGGGAAACCTCCCGAACGAATTACCCAAAGACGCCAGCCGTTATTTTGGAGAACAGCTGATCAAATACGTGCTCGAAGACCTGATGAAAGGCGGAAGTCCTACAATTGATCACGCCACTATCCTGGCGGAAGG
>DASVBM010000409.1:0-2856 GCA_036375835.1 Chitinophagaceae bacterium
GTCGGTGACCACCACTTCCATTTCCCTTTGATGGCCCAGCGAGTTTATTGACAAATAATATTTACCCACCCAATAAACTCCTGCCAGAAGAATACTGAGCAGCACAGAAAAGACAAAACTTTCGCCTTTCAACAGCATCAGGGCGAAGGTACCCATCACCGCAAGTACCATCGATTCGATCGTAGTGCTCGTTTTCCGTCTTGATTTCTCCTGCTGTACAAAATAACGGCTGTCCTTCACCGGTAGTCTCCAATGGGCAAGTACCCGTAGCCCGCCATTTGCGTAAGGCGTTTCCTGTTCGCGTTCGTCTGCGCCGGATTCGGTTTCAGAATCCGTTTGTTCCCGGTTGCCAACCAGCAGTTGAACAGTGGCATCCCTGCTTATCTTCTTTCCCAGCCGGAGATTCGAGATGCCCCCGTATACCATGGCCGCGGCGCACCCAAGCAAAAGAACGCCGACCTGCCATATCTTATCAGGGTAGCTGAATATCATACCCGTGCCCAGGCAGAGGAAAATGAAGGCGCAACCAAACAGGATGACCGCTGTAAGGTAGGCGCCCGTTTCGCGTTTATACTGATCCATTGTTGATTTACCTTTGCACCATGAATTTAGCTTACAGCCACTTGATTCCAGATAATTTTCCTGACAATTCCCGGGTGTGGATATACCAGAGTAACCGGCTTTTCACGATCGGTGAGGCTCTTGAACTGGAAGAAATGCTGAACGGGTTCCTTGCGCGCTGGAATGCCCATGGCACTGCGGTAAGAGGCTATGGCAACCTGTTGTTCGGCCAGTTCCTGGTACTAATGGCGGATGAAACCGAAACCCAGGTAAGCGGTTGCAGTACGGACAGTTCAGTACAACTGGTGAAAGCAATTGAGCAACGCTTCCAGGTGAATATGTTCGACCGGCAATACCTTGGGTTTGTGATAAAGGGCAGGACAGAGATGTTACCGCTTTCACAGCTTAGCTATGCGCTGGAAAACGGTTTCATTACCGGAGACACCCTGTATTTCAACAACCTTGTTCAAACAAAATCCGAACTGCTCACGCGCTGGATGATCCCGGTAAAAGACAGCTGGCTGAAAAACAAACTGCCTCGTCTGCAGGAACGCCAGGACGCTATGTAAACCCCGCCTGGTGCAATGGTTCTGAACAAATATTCAGCTCAATAGTTTTCTGATTCATCTGCAGAATCTACCTCCCTCAGCCTCCTGAACAGGTGAATGCAGTATCCCAGTGCCACGAGGCTGCCGATAGAAAAAATAATCGTCCAGCCGCTTTCATTTCGGATACCGCCGCCAATGACCCAGGCGTTCATTCCAATCACCAGCAGGATGATTGTGGTCTGCAGAAAATTCTGGTAGGTGCGCATATGTTAAGATTTAGTGAAGACTATATTTCTGATGCTGGCTTTTTATTTTTCCATAAATCCTGCGGCTTTTTTCTGAGCAGACTTGTTGGTTGCGGATAAAGCTTTTTATAAAGTTTTGCAGTTATCCACAACTGGCGTGGTTTTTAACAAAACACAGCTAATCAGGTGTGTAATTTCCACATCTATCCCATCATTACCTTACAATAGATAAATTGCTATGTCACAATCTTACCTCATGACGGTCGACCAGTTTGAACAACAGAAAAACATGAAGGCAGGCGCATATACCGCAGCGATTCTCGTTGCGCTGGCGCTTTTTCTTTTCCTTGTTTCCTGGCAGCTGCCAAAGATTGCGAATCCCGATCCCCCGCTGGAGATGCAAGGCATAGAAGTTAACCTGGGGACAGATGAAACAGGCCTGGGTGCCGATCAGCCACTGTTACCCGGAGAGCCGGCACCGGCGGAAGCAACCGCTTCGGCACCGGCCACACCTGCTGACGCAGGCGAGCAGGTGACGGAGGATGAAGATTCAGACGTTCCGGTGGTGAAGAATGAAACACCGAAAAAGGTTACCAGGCCTGCAGAGGTGACGAAGGCTACCACTTCAATAGTAAAACCGGTCAGTAACCCTACTCCTGCGCCGGCGAGGCCCAAGGCTCAGTACAACGGCAAGACGGCTCCTAACTCAAATGGAACGGGTGGTAACGGCGCAGACAGCTATTATAAAGGCAGTAACCAGGGCATCGCAGGTGGCCGGGGCGACCAGGGAAAACCGGGCGGAGACCCTAACTCGGACAGTTACACCGGAAATGGAAGAGGTAATGGAGGAATAAGAATCAAATCAGGCCTGGATGGCAGAAGGATTACAGGCAGCTACAGGTTTGAAGATGAGTTCAACCAGAACGCTGTAGTTGCAGTAGATGTGGTGGTTGATGAATCCGGCCGGGTGATCGGCGCAACCGTGAATCCCCGTGGCACTACCACTACCAATTCAAACATCAAATCGATCGCGCTGCGTAAAGCCAGAGAACTGAAGTTTACCGCGGGAAGCGAAGAACAACGCGGAACGCTGATGTTCGACTTCAAATTAAAAGGATAGCAGTTGGTTTAGGAATAAATACAGACGGCCGGCCATTTTCTGGCCGGCTTATTTTTTTGCCGGAAGCTGTTGTTGAATTATTTCACCGGTATCGCTTCGCCTGCCAGCAGGGATATTCCAAGGCCAGGTTCTCCGGAAACACTGATCACCCCGTCGTGGATGGTAACGCCACTTGCAATGTCAGCAGACAAGAGCAGCGGGCCATCGCAATCAACATAATCCAGTTGCGGCAGGAAGTGTGCGATCGCTGCCGTACCGATGGTCGATTCATTCATGCTTCCCATCATCACTTTCAGACCCAGTGATCGGGCTTCGCTGATCATCCGCAGTGCAGGCGTAGGACCGCTGCATTTGGTGAGTTTGATATTGATACCATGGAAAT
>DASVBM010000004.1:0-3087 GCA_036375835.1 Chitinophagaceae bacterium
AACTGTCCTGCATACCCGAAGGAACCTACGTTCTCGAAAAAAGATGGAGTGCCCGGTTCAACTGGCACCTGCACGTAACAGGAGTAAAAGGAAGAGAGCTCATCCTTATACACCCTGCTAACAACGCCCGTGAAGAACTCCGGGGCTGTATCGCCCCGGTTGGTCTGCTCACCGCGCCAGGTAAGGGCCTCCTCAGCCGCGCTGCGTTTAACAGGCTTAACGCGCTTGTCTTCCCTGCAATCTTAAAGGGAACGGTCATGTTAGTCGTTACCAAAGCGCCGGCTATTTCTTAACCATTTAAAACCATGTAAATGGAAATAATCAACAGGATGAAGAAGCCCACGCCGCGCTTCTTCAAAAAGCTAAGGAACATTGGCCTGGCAATAGCAGCCATCGGCGGTAGTATCCTCACAGCCCCGGCTGAACTGCCCGAGCTGCTGGTAAACATCGCCGGCTACCTCACCGTAGGTGGCACTGTGGCCTCTGCCGTAAGCCAGTCTGTAACCGAACCTTCCCCGGAAGATTTATGGGAGCAGGAAATTAAAAAGAAACGGCGTTAACAAACCAAAGGTCCCTGTATACACAGGGGCCTTTCATTAAACTCATGAACGATGGAAAATGAAATTCAACAAACAATAGTCATCAGGGCGTATTCATTATACCAGCTCGCCGAACTCTATTCGGTTACGCCACGGGTAATGAAAAGGTGGCTCAGCACTTTACAGCCCGCACTCGGCCCCAGGATCGGCAGGTACTATTACCTGGAGCAGGTACTTCTTATCATTGAAAAACTCGGAACGCCAGGCGTCTACACCGGGGAAGACTGACTACTTCCCTCTCGGCGGTATTCTGTCCGGCGAATATTCCGGTGTTCCCAGCCTTTTAAAAATGATTTCCACCTGGGAAACAAAATAGAAACGACCGATACGCGGCCCGATTTCATCCCGGAAAGCTTTCAACCAGTGTTTGAACGTCTTGATACCAACGCCATACATGTTTGCAAGCTCCTGAATGGAATAGGCTTTTAGAATAGGGGACTCTCTGCGGTCCCGTGGTGAGGGAGTTTTCATGCGTTAGTGGTTTGGCATGTAACAATTAGGTTTGGTCACCATTCCTGCGGCCTTCTGGATTTGGTAGTCTCACGCGCAGGGAACTTCCCGTGTAACGATCCACCACGAAAAAGGTTACAGTCACCCCTGTGCTTTAACAGTACTTAACAGAATTTGTTAACAAACTGTTGTCGTAGCCTTTCCACAATTACTGATTCCACCGCTGCCATCCTCTCACAAAAAAGCCCGGTTCTTTTCAGATCCCGGGCTTTTCGTTTGATATACGATCTGTTACTGTATCAGCTTCGCGATCTGCGCCAGCGGAATCGTATTCGCCATCTGCAGCACCTGCTTCTCGTCGGAACCTTCCACCTTAAAGCTGATCAGCGCCGAACCCAGCGGCACCTGCAGTTCGTAGTTGAACCTGCCCTCGCCTCCATCGGTCTTCTCCAGCCTGGCCTTATAGCCCTGGATCTTCACCATCTTCGTGTTCGGGTCGCTCATACCCGCCAGCATGGGACTGCTCAGGAAACTGTTCAGCATGGCCACCATGGGTGAATTGCTGATCACGTTCAGTACCGTTGTTCCGCCGGTTCCGTAGTTGCGGTTCACCGTTGCGCCAACAAAGCCAACGTTCGCCGAAATATTGTCCGCGCTGACATTGGCAGCCATGGTATCCATCTTCTGCGGGAACAGTTTCAGCACCTCCTTGCCTATCGCTATATCCAGCTCCTGCAAAGCCTGCTGCAGCGCGAAATGCGCGTCTTCCAGCTTACCCGCCTGGTAAGAACTGCGTGCCGTTTTTACATGGTTACCGAATTCCTGCGAAAATCCCTGTGTAGTGGTGAAGAGCGCAACTGCGCATATAATGAGTTGTTTCATTTCCTGTTGTTTTGGTTTGAATTAATTTTCTCCGAGCGATTGTTTGATCGATTCGATGTCAAAAAGGTTGGCAGCGGCCATCACCTCCTGCTCATTGGCGAAGTTGATGCACTCCCATACGATCAGTGACGATTGCCCCAGCTGCACCATCAGCGTATAACCCTTGTTCTCGTCATACTGGATCAGCGCCTTGTTGCCTTTCACACGCACCTGTTTTACATTCTGCTGATCGGCATTCGCTTCGATCATCGAGGCGTTGGCAAAATAATAATTCACCACTCCTGAATACATGCTGTTGTTACCGATCGTCACGGTGAGTTGCTTATCCTCCTGGCGGTACACCCGTTGAATACTCATATTGTTCCACCCCCACTGCGTGCTCATCACCTTGTCCTGCGTGGTGTCGGCAGGAAGTTGTGATACCGTCGCAGGAAGTTTTTTCAGGATCTCGCGGCCCAGCTGGATCTCTATCCCCTGCAGTGCCTGCTGCAGCGAAAAACGGGCATCGCTGTAATTCTTCGCGGCGTGGGCGGTTTCCGCATCGGTCAGTTGTGCCAGCACGTCCGGCGGCGTGGTGTTCGTAAGACCGGCGCCAGTTTTATTCGAAAGCTTTCCGCTGTTGCCGGAATTGCTGTTGCTGCCGTTGTTATTATTGTTGGTAGTGTTTTCGCTGCCGGAATTGTCTGTGCCCGTTTTTTTATCGATCACGCTTTCGGCTTTCTGCGCTGCCTTTTCTTTCAGCTTTTTCAGCAGTCCCTGTGCGTTTGCAAAATCCGGGAAGGATATTCCCGCTAAAAGCAGGAACAGCAGGAAGATGTTTTTCATAAATGCATCTGGTTTTGATTGACTGCAAAACTACACAAGCAGCCAGGTTATCAAAGCCGGTTGAACATTAAATTCCGCCTCCTGTCAATGTTATAGTGGTATTTGATAAGCTTTCCGGCAATGGGAACGGGCTGTATGCCGGAACGGGAGACCGGGTTTGGAAAGTTGATCCTGGTAATTGAAACCATTACCGCATACCGGCACCTGCAACGTGTTTTTCCGTGAGGCAACCGCTTGCCACATTATTGCCCCGCTGCCAGCGAACGTGCCGGCGCGGCGATAAATCCGCTGATGCTCTGCAGCAATTGCGCGGAAGCATATGGTGGAACCG
>DASVBM010000154.1:0-2008 GCA_036375835.1 Chitinophagaceae bacterium
GTGGGGATCGCAGGGCAGCTGTTTGCCATCTGTGGTAACCTGGGCAGGCATTTCGTTGGAAGACGGACAAACATTGTCTATATAGCTCATTACGCGGGCCACGCCACGATCCTGTAAACCGGAGGCGCAGAATCAGGGGAAAAGGTCATGTTTGATCATGGAGATGTGCAGCCCCTCCCGCATTTCATCCTCCGTAAGTTCACCTTTGTCAAAATATTTTTCCATAAGGCCTTCGTCGTTGGATGCGATCGCCTCGATCAGTTCTTTATGCAGCGTTTCAGCTTTCTCACGCTCTGAATCGGGTATGGGAAGTTTTGCCGGCTTAGCTGTGTTATCTGAATACTGGTACATCACCATGTTCAGTACATCAATAATGGCATTGAAGCCCAGCCCGGGATTGAGCGGGTATTGAACAACTACTACGTTGCTTCCGAAGTGTGCTTTCGCCTCCTGAACAGTGCGGTCGAACTCAGCCTTGGGATGGTCAACCTGGTTGGCGATAAATAATGTGGGGGTTTTAAATTTTTCGGTGTATTCCCAGATAACGTCCGTTCCAACTTCCACGCCGGAACTGGTATTCAGCACGATCACTCCTGTGTCGGCTACTCTTAATGCACTCAGCACCTCCCCTGAGAAATCGTCAAAGCCCGGGGTGTCGATCACGTTGATCTTGTACCCTTTCCAGGTGGCATACATGAGCTTTGAATAAATGGTATTGCCTCTTTCCTTTTCAAGGTCGGTATAATCACCAACCGTATTTTTCTCTTCTATGGATCCACGACGATGGATTGCTCCGGCTTCCATCAGCATACTTTCTGCCAAGGTCGTTTTTCCACTGCCCGAGTGTCCAAGCAGTACGATGTTTTTGACGTGAGCGGTATCAAATTCTGGCATAACAAAAGTTTTATGTGTGAGTGAATGAGAATTGCCAAAGAGCTAAATGCCATTGAAAGGTAGAAGGGCCTGAAAACAGAAAACATGAGCGTTATCAGCTTCCGGTGCAATTATTAAGCGTAGAATAACCCATCCGTTGTGCGATGCCGGGATGTGTAATTTAAAAAGAAAAAACAGAAGATTTACCGGCAGGGCCGTATTTTAATCCGCGCCGGCGGTACCCGGATACAGATATTCACCGGCACGGAAAAACTTGCCTAAATTTGGGTAAACTAATCAGATGCAGAAAGAACCTCTGGTGCTGATGCTGGAAGAAGACCCCGACGACCGGCAGCTTACCGAATCAGCCTTGCTGGAACTCGGGTTCGATATCCCCGTTACCTACGTGAGCGACAGTGATGAGCTGTTCGATCACCTCAAACACCGGCAGCGGCCTGCACTGATTATGCTTGACTATAATTCCACGCCGGCACCTGCACTGGAAATCCTGAAAGCATTGAAGGCTTCTGATGAATACCGCTCAATCCCGGCGGTGGTACTGGGCGAAGGATTGCCGGCTGTTTACGTAAGACAATGCTACGACCATGGTGCCAGCAGCTATATCACCAAACCAGCCTCGGTTCGGGGCACGCGCGAAAAGATCGCTGGCTTCTTCAGGTACTGGCTCAACGTTGCGGAAACAACATAGGTAGCGGATAGTTAATGTGACGAATTCCAGGTGCGGAATTGCCAGTTTTCCGGATCTGCTCATCAAACTACTACTGCCGCTTGCGCGGCGTTCCGGTACAGATTCCGCTTGTATTTCTGGTAACAATTTTACCCATTGCTTTTTTGCTGGCTTCAACCTGTTATGTATCACACGGTATCGGTGGTATTGGCACAAGTTTTATTAATGTTCTGGTACTATGATAGTTACAGACGAGCAGAAGAAACAGGCCCGTGCATTCTACCAGATGGCAATCGATTTACTGGACGAAACAGACACGAAATATATGCTTGGCGGGGGGTTCGCGATGACACATTATACCGGTATCTACCGCGACACCAAAGACCTGGACGTTTTTTGCAAGGCAACGGAGTACCCGAAGATCCTGAAATATTTCCAGGACAAAGG
>DASVBM010000264.1:0-9838 GCA_036375835.1 Chitinophagaceae bacterium
AACTGGTAGACAAGAAGGAAGGCGTGTACAAACTTACCCTGCACCTGCCGCCACTGGCGGGTATTGTGCTGGGTTAGGCAGAGGCGTTAGGCATTAGGCATTAGGCATTAGGCGGGGTCAGACGGACGCGGAATTTTGGAATTTGGAATTTCAGCATTGGGATTTTTTCTCCATCAGGCATTAGGCGTTAGGCCGGGCAAGTCGGACGGGAAGTTTTGGTATTTGGGATTTTAGCATTTGGGATTTTTTCTCCGTCAGGCGTTAGGCGGGGTCAGACGGACGCGGAATTTTGGAATTTGGAATTTCAGCATTTGGGATTTTTTCTCCGTTAGGCATTAGGCCGGCATGTCGGAAGGCGAATTTTGGTATTTGGGATTTTAGTATTTGGGATTTACCCGCGGCAGTAATCATTACGGTTAGCAAATAACATTCCCGCGCCATACGCTATACGCCATCCGCCATCCACGCGCGCTACATCCTGTCCGGCACACGTATGCCCAGTACCGCCATACCGCTATTGATAACCTGCACCGTGAGCATAGCGAGCTTCAGCCTGAGCTTTCTTTTCTCTTCGGTTTCCGCGTTGGCTACGGAATGCGCGGTATAGAAGGAGTTGAATACCTGCGCCAGGTTGAATATGTACACAGCGATCTTCGATGGGTTCAGTTCGGCGCCTGCTTCTTCTGCCACAGCAGGGAACTTTTCCAGCGAAACGATCATTTGTTTTTCCAGCGGAAGCAGGGTGCCGGCCGATTTTCCCAAATCTGACAAGTCCAGGGTATGTGCAGATTCAACCTTACGGATGATGCTGCGGATACGTGCGTGCGTATACTGGATAAAAGGACCTGTAAAGCCATGAAAGTCGATGCTTTCCTCCGGATTGAACACCATTTTCTTTTTCGGATCAACCCTGAGGAGGAAGAACTTGAGCGCGCCGAGCCCGATGATGTCGTAGAGTTCGGTGAGTTCGGCATCAGAAAAATCCTTCACCTTACCCAGCTCCTCGGTCTTCTGGCGGGCGATGTTCACCATCTCGCTCACGATATCGTCCGCATCTACCACGGTACCTTCGCGGCTCTTCATCTTACCGGTAGGCAGCTCCACCATGCCATAGCTCAGGTGGTAGATCCCGTCTGCCGAAGGAAGACCGAGCTTCTGGCAGATCAGTTTCAGCACCTTCATATGGTAGTTCTGCTCGTCACCGATCACGTAGATATTCTGTTCGGCGCCGAATTCTTCATGCCGCTGCTCGGCAAGGCCAATGTCCTGGGTAATATATACAGCCGTTCCATCGCGGCGCTGCACTACTTTTTCATCCAGCCCGTCGGCGGTGAGGTCGATCCAAACACTTCCATCGTCTTTCCGGTAGAACACGCCTTTCTGCAGTCCTTTTTCCACCAGTCCTTTACCCAGCAGGTAGGTGTTGCTTTCGTAATACACTTTATCGAAATCGGCGCCAATGCGCTGGTAGGTCTCATCGAAGCCCTGGTAAACCCAGTTGTTCATGCGTTGCCAGAGATCGATCACTTCCGGATCACCGGCTTCCCAGTCGATCAGCATTTTCTGTGCAGCCTTCATGATCGGCGCCTGCTTTCCGGCTTCATCTTCCGGCATGCCACTATATACCAGTTCGTCCACTTCTTTTTTGTACTCGTCATTGAAGCGTACGTAATAATCGCCCACCAGGTGATCACCCTTGATTCCTGTCCCCTGTGGCGTGGCGTCGTTACCGAACAGTTTCCAGGCGATCATGCTTTTGCAGATATGTATGCCGCGGTCGTTGACGATGCAGGTCTTCACCACGTCGTTGCCGGTGAACTTCAGTATCTCCGCGGTACTCCAGCCCAGGAAGATATTCCGCAGGTGCCCGAGGTGTAAAGGTTTATTGGTGTTTGGTGATGCATATTCCACCATCACCTTTTTACCGGAACGGCTGCCCCTGCCGAATGCCGGGTTCGCGTATTCCTCATCCAGGAAGCCGGTCCAGTAACTGTCGCTCACCGTAAGATTCAGGAAGCCCTTGATAACGTTGAATGCCGAGAGCAAGGCGGGATTGCGTTGCAACAGGTGTTCACCAAGCTGTTTACCCAGGGCATCGGGTGATAACTTCAGTTGCCTGACAAAAGAAAATAATACAACCGTATAATCGCCTTCAAATTCGGGCTTGGTTTCATTCACCAGAATCTCTTTCGCAGTCAACTGCTGGCTGTACAGTTCTGCAATTGCTTCCGCCGTGGCTTTCCGGATCGCTGCAACAACGCTCATAATAATTCCTTGAGCGGCAAAAGTAGCAAAATACCCGCCTGCATCCGGTATAATTCACCCGGTACTGTGCTGCGGATTGTTTGCTCAAATGATTATTTTCGCGGCCACGCGTGAAGCAGGTACATCATTTTATCCGGAGCACGGTACTGGCGGTGGTTGATTTTTTTTATCCCCCGTTCAAACGGCTGATGCCGCTGCAGACCTTTCGTTATGCAGCCTGCGGAGGCGGTAATACACTATTGAACATTTTCCTGTTCTTCATCTTCCATAATTACGTGCTGCAGAAAAGGGTAGTGAGCCTTGGCTTCTACGCCCTCAAGCCTTATACCGCGGCTTTCCTCATGGCTTTCATGGTCACGTTCCCGATCGGCTTTTACCTGAGCATGTACGTCGTCTTCCCCGGTGCCACATTGCGCAGGAGGATACAGTTGTTCCGCTATTTCCTTGTGGTGATCGCCTGCATCGTACTCAACTATAGCTTCCTGAAAATGTTCGTTGAGGTTTTCGGATGGTATCCCACGCCTTCGCTCATGATCACCGCGGTGATCGTTGTAGCCTTCAGTTATTTCACACAAAGGCATTTCTCTTTCAGCAGGAAAGAGCGGAATTAAAACAGATTGAAAGCCTTCCCCCGCATGGTATAAAAAGAAAAAGCCACCGCTATGGATGGCTTCTCTTATTGTGATGTTTTTTTTTATTGTACTACCAGCTTTTCCGTGAACCTGCCATAAGCTGTCTGGATCTGCACCAGGTAATATCCTTTAGCAAGTCCCGAGACGGGTATGGCAATCGTTTCTCCTGCTGCGACAACCGGTTTCGACAGGCTGTAAACATTTTTACCGGATACGTCAACCAGTCGCAGCTGAACATTGGTAAGGAGCATTTCAAAGCTCAGCATGGTTTTGTCCGCCGCAGGGTTGGGGCTCATGCTGTAGATATGATAATGATCCGGCATGGACACTTTCGCGATGGTTGAATAACTGAACTTACCATCCATGTCAACCTGCTTCAGGCGGTAATAGTTTACGCCGGCGAAGGGTTTCAGATCGTTGAACAGGTAATAGTGAATATTACCCGGGCCGCCGGCATTCACGGTGCCTATGGTTTCAAAGTAGTTTCCGTCCCTGCTGCGCTGCACCTCGAATAATTTGTTGTTGATCTCATTGGCGGTACTCCATTCAACCGCCACTGCCTTCGCACCGTTCCGGGTTGCAGTAAAGTTGAGCCAGCTCACCGGCAGGCTTCCGCTGGTGAGGCAGATCTTCAGTCCCCAGGCATCGAGGCTGCCACCGTCGCCGCTGTAGCCGTCGGAAACCTGCATCGTCCATGTGCCGTTGCAGTTCTGCCCGTTAAATACCGAAAGCGGGTTCGCCGGTTTGATGGTGAGGCCACCTACCGGGGGGCAGGGGAATACCGTGATGGCGGCGTTGTCGTCGAGGCTGAGGTTGAAATTATGTTCGTCCGCGCAGATCTCTTCGAAGAGTACCACAGAAGTGCCGGCCGGGCTTTTCAGCGTGAAGGTGAGGTCGCTGATCCAGCTATGCGTACCCTGCAGCCCGATCACATCCACGTCGCTGATCACTCCGCCACCCGGCACGTTGAGCGTTGAGGTGATCGTATTCGGACCCGCGGATTGAATCGCTTTTGGAACATCGGTACTGGACACATTGCCGCAGCTGATATTCGCCGTAGTGAAACTGCGTGCCGCCGAAGTGAGCGTGCCGCAGACCGTGGCGGCTTTCACCCGCCAGTAATACTGCGTGTTGCCACTAAGCGAATTGCTGAAGGTGTAGTTTGTTGTGGTGAGGCCGGCTGCTGAAGCCACCAGCGAGCTGAAGCCCGCATTTGCCGAAACCTCAAGCGTATAGCTTGTAGCGCCCGGCAGTGCAGCCCAGGTGAAAGCGGGTGACAGCGGTTGAGCGGTGGCGTTGTCTGCCGGTACGGATAAAGCAGGAGTGGAGGACCCGGAAACAACGGTGAAGCTGATATTCCGTGTGCGCGTGATACTTCCCGAAGTGCCGGTTACGGTGATCACGTGCGTGCCTGCAGGTACGGAACCGGTGAGGCTTACCGTAACACTGCTACCGGGAGATACGGAGGTATTGCTGAACACGACCGTAGTACCCAGCGGGTTACCGCTGGCAGAAAGTGTAACCGGTGTTGAATAACCGGAAAGCGAAGAAGTGCTGAGCGTAGTGGTCAAGGGCGTTCCGCTGCAAACCGTCATCGCTTCAGGGTTGCTGAAGCTGAACTCCGGTGCGGGCGGCGCCTGGATGCTGAAGCTGGAGTTAGATACGTCGAAGAAGATATTACCGACTGCGCGCACTCTGATCCTGGCCTGGTTGGTAAAATTAGCCGGCACAATGATCTCGTGGTAACCGTCGTTCGGTGTACTTGCTGCCAGCGTGATGGGGAAGTTGTCGCCGCCATCGGTCGACAGTTCTATCGCCACGTTGGCGCAGTTCACGGCACCGGTGTTGGATCCTGCAACATCCCAGCTGATCACCTGGTATTCCCCGGCTTTCCAAGGTGTTACCGAGGTATTCGGTGCGGTTACCACGAAAGGTCCGGATGCATTGTTTACGGTCACCACCATGCTGTCGGCGTTATTAGCCGGCCCGATGAACGAATTGTCACGGGCCGTGAACCGGAAACGCATGGTTCTACCCACGGAGGGTACTGCCTCCCAGGTATTGGTGGTATTCCCGAGCAAGACGGTAGACATGGCGGGAAACAACCGCTGTGTTGCGGTTGAGTACATTTTCGAGCGGAACAGCGGTCCGGTGGTTGAACCGGCGCCCGGGAAAGTATTAGATCCGCTGCTCCAGTTAAACTCGTCAAACTGTTCCCAGGTATAGCTCATGAAATCGCCGTCGGCATCTGTTGCCTGGCCGGAGAGCACGAAAGGAGTTCCTTTTGGGATCGTGTAATCCAGGCCCGCGTTTACAACCGGTGTGTTGTTGCCGGTTACGGTGGTAGCCGCGCAGCTTCCTCCGCCGAAGGGCGATTTTATATAACTGGTAACCTGGTCGATGCTTTTAGAATGGAAATAGTCGTCTGCGTGTGCCTGCACGTCTGTGGCGCCGGTGATACCCGCATAACCCATGATCGTAGAACCGCTGCCCGGCTCTACCTGCGCGCCGGTACCCTCGTTCATAAAAAATGTATGCGTGTGATTGGCGCCGAACTGGTGCCCCATCTCGTGCGTCCAGATATCGATCACTACGGGGTCGCCCTGTACCTGCGAATGGGCGGTATAGCCACTTCCTTTATTGAAAGAACATACGCAACCGATACATCCGGCGTTTCCGTTTTCATCACCAATGGCAACCTTGCCCATCAGGTGGCCGATGTCGTAATTCAGTGCGCCGATGGTGCCGTCGAGTGTTGATTGTACAGAAGCGTTCCAGCCGCTGCCATCGCTGCTGTAGGGGTCGGTGCCCGCGTTCAGGTAAAACACGTTCTCCATGCCGGTCACGAAGACCATTCGCACCCCGAAGTCGCGCTCATAAACACCGTTGGCGCGGTTCAGGTTGGTGGTGAGCACCGAAAGTACTTTCGCTTTTTTCTGCGCGTCCGTGGTTTCTGTGCCGGTAAGACAGGCCAGCGAATATTCCGCAGTAGTGCTCACCGCCAGGCGGTAGGTACGACGCTTTCCATCGTCGGCGCCCATTGCCGAAACATCCACGCTGGTATTCGGATCGGGCTGGCCGGTTTTACAGGAGAATCTACCGGTATCCGACATGCCATCGCGGTCAAAAACCACGTACAACTGACTGGCCGGGTCCACAGAATTGATATAAATCGTTTTTCGGTCCGCGGAGTAGATCGCCGCATTGAAGCCGAGCGGGCTCAGGTCAAACCGGGCAGAAGAACCCGGGTGATCGATTCCTGCACCGAAGTAAGTGGTGATCATCGGGAACTGGTCGGCCAGTCCCTGTTCCATCAGTCTGGTTTTCACCACGCGGAATCTTTCGAAGCCGCCGGCTGCATTGGGAAGGATGATGGTCACCGGCGACATTGCAGGGTTGATGCTGCCCTCGTCGGGCACCATGCTGAGTTGCTGGCGGATGGATTGTTCATCGAGATGAAAAGACTGGAAAACCGCTGGTTTGTATTGCCTGCTGAAAACGTCCGCGGGAACAGACTGGCCGGCAATAAAAGTCCAGGAATTGGTTTGGGCTGAAAGGTTACCGATGCAGCACGATAATATCGCTGCAGTCAGTACAGAAACTAATCTCATAGTGTCAGGTTGCGTTTGGCTGACGAATATAGCGTTTAGCCCTGTGGCGGCTGTTGTCGTGTACCAAAAAGATGGATGTATTAACGCTTTTTAAGGACAACCGGTATATCGCAGGGGCTGTTGCCGCCCGGCCCGGGGGATCAGTCGTCCGACTGTCAATTTTTCATCCCGGAAGCCGATGGCATGATGGTTGAGCCTGTGAGGGGAACTAAATTCATTAAAAATCACGATATTATGGCAAAGATCATTGGAATAGACCTGGGAACCACCAATAGCTGCGTTGCGGTGATGGAAGGAAACGAACCCGTGGTGATCGCGAACGAGGAAGGGCGTCGTACAACCCCTTCAGTAGTGGCTTTTCTGAAAAACGGGGAACGTAAGGTTGGAGACCCGGCGAAAAGGCAGGCCATAACCAATCCCCAGAACACGATCATGAGCGTGAAGCGCTTTATGGGTCGCCGTTTTGATGAAGTAACGGAAGAAAAAAGCCACTGGAGCTACAAAGTAGCACAGGGTGACAATAATACAGTCAGGATTGACATAGACGGCAGGTTGTATACGCCGCAGGAAATCTCCGCCATGGTACTTCAGAAGATGAAAAAAACTGCTGAAGATTATCTTGGCCAGGAAGTAAAAGAAGCGGTGATCACCGTTCCGGCATACTTCAACGATGCACAAAGACAGGCAACAAAAGAGGCGGGAGAGATCGCCGGCCTGAACGTGCGCCGTATCGTTAACGAACCTACCGCGGCCGCACTGGCATACGGACTGGATAAAAAACACGCCGATCAGAAGATCGCAGTCTTCGACCTGGGTGGTGGTACCTTCGATATTTCCATTCTCGAACTGGGTGAGGGGGTGTTTGAAGTAAAGTCCACCAATGGTGATACACACCTGGGTGGCGATGACTTCGACAAGGTGATCATGGACTGGCTGGCCGAGGCGTTCCGGGAAGACGAGGCGATCGACCTGCGTAAAGACCCCATGGCCCTGCAGCGTTTGAAGGAAGCCTCTGAAAAAGCCAAGATCGAGCTGAGCTCTTCTTCAGAAACAGAGATCAACCTGCCTTATATCACCGCGGTGGATGGCGTGCCCAAACACCTGGTGAAAAAGCTCAGCCGTGCGAAGTTTGAGCAGCTTGCCGATAACCTGCTGCAACGATGCCTGAAGCCCTGCGAGCAGGCGCTGAAAGACGCAGGCTATAACGCCTCCCAGATCGACGAGGTGATTCTCGTAGGAGGATCTACCCGTATCCCGAAAGTGCAGGAGATCGTTGAGAAATTCTTTGGAAGGAAGCCGCACAAAGGCGTGAACCCGGATGAAGTGGTGGCCATCGGAGCCGCGATCCAGGGTGCCGTACTTACCGGTGAGGTGAAGGACGTGCTGCTGCTGGACGTTACCCCGCTAACCCTGGGTATAGAAACACTGGGCGGTGTGTTAACGCCGATGATCCCCTCCAACACTACGATACCTACCAAGAAAGCAGAAGTGTTCTCTACCGCAAGCGATAACCAGCCGGGTGTACAGATCCATGTGCTGCAGGGCGAGCGTTCACTGGCAAAGGATAACAAGAGCCTCGGCGTCTTCAACCTTGACGGTATACCGCCTGCTCCGAGAGGGGTGCCGCAGATCGAAGTGACCTTCGACATAGACGCCAATGGTATCCTGCACGTAAGCGCGAAAGACAAGGGCACCGGTAAAGAGCAGAAGATACGGATCGAAGCCGGCAGCGGACTCAGCAAAGAAGAGATCGAAAAGATGAAGAACGAGGCCAAAGCCAACGAGGCAACCGATAAGGCGGCTAAAGAAAAGATCGAAAAGCTGAACCAGGCCGACAGCCTGATATTCCAGACCGAAAAGCAGCTGAAGGAATTCGGGGATAAGATATCCGCCGATAAAAAAGCACCGATCGAATCTGCCTTAACCAAACTGAAGGAAGCGCACAAGAACCAGGACGTTGCCGGTGTTGATGCGGCAATGACTGAGATGAATACCGCCTGGACAGCGGCCAGTGAAGAGATCTATAAGGCCCAGCAGGAACAGGGTGGCGCGCCCGGCGATGGACAGCAGGGTGGTGGCGCCGCAGGACAGCAGGGCGGCACACCGGGCGATCACGTGGAAGACGCGCAGTTTGAAGAAGTGAAGTGAGTACTTTCGATGAATGATAGAAAACGCCTCCGTTGTTGACGGGGACGTTTTTGTTGCTATCAATGGCGTTTTAACCCGGGAGCGGTCCCGCCGCCTATGGATTGCCCCCATGATGATCCCAGTATCATCCCAGTATCACCCCACCATCACCGCAGGATCACAGCAGGGTTAGCCGTATGTCACCCGTATACCGGCCCGATATCACACCTCCATACAGCGTGAATCCGCACGAAATACCGTCCGCGCGCTGTTCTTTCACGGCCGGCTGCCGGCTTCCGCCACCCGTCCGGATAGTCTCATTGCCAGCTCTAAAAGCCGGTATTCTTCAATTATTAAAAAAATTTGTTTGAAAACCAGTAAATTATTTTTATATTACGATTAAAATACTTATATGGCTAAACAGGCGGGCGAATTGCTGGTCACTGGCTCATACGCAGGAATCTGCTTCTACGAGTCAGATGGGCAGTTCCTTGCCCGTACCGAAAGCCGCCTGGCCGGTACCAATACCTCGAAAGATCCCCGGTTCCGCCGTTCCATGCACAACGCCGCCATCTTAGGTAAAGCAAGCCATATCTCCGCTAAGGCATACAAGCTGCTGCCCATTCATCAGCAAACCGGCGAAGCAAAAAATGAACTGCTGCGCATCGCCATGAAAATGATCGCCGGCGGAGCCGCTGAGTCGGAAGTACTGTCAGTACTGCAACAGCCCTTAGATCCTGCCGCCCTTGAAGCTGCACGGCTGCGCAAAGCGCTGAAGCCAGCCAAAAAACGTAAACGGAAATCGGTTTTCGTCAGCGATAACGCCTTCGGTGTCGACACGCAAAAACGCGGCCTGCACAAACTCTCGTTTCGTAAACTGGTGGAAGCGGATTTTTGCCCGGACAAACTGCTGGAACAATTCCCGGAAAAACCGGGTCGCATTACCCGCAGGCAGGTGAAGACAGACCCGCGCTTCGCCAACACCCGGAAAGAAAACGACATCTTCCGCAACGCATCAATCATCGGTACTGCCATATACCTGCAGATCAAAGCATCAGGAAAACCAACGCGCTCCGGCCTCAAGGGCAACCCGCTGCGCTACCACTTATCCGATCAGGCTAAACAAATGCTGCGGCAGGGACTCAACTGTGAAGCGGTAAAAACAAGACTCACGCAACGCTACCTCGCCCCGGCACAACAACA
>DASVBM010000171.1:0-2195 GCA_036375835.1 Chitinophagaceae bacterium
ATCCAGGCTTTTTTCGGTGAAAATTATAAAACCATAGAAAACACCGGCACGTATTTGTCACTTCGCGGACCAGAGAACATCCAGCTTGGATTTCACCTCGCACCGGCCAATATCTTCTGTAAAAAATTATTCGAAACAAGCTGTGCCGGCGAATTTCTCGATTGCTGGAACGAAATGTTTACTGGTTACGAAACCGCGAGCTATGGTTGCGAAGACGACATTTTCTCACATCACGGGCTTACCCCGGTTCCCGCTTTCTACCGGGAGCGGAAATCAGCACTGAAGAATCCTGCGAACGATATTATACGCCCCGAAGACATCAGGGGTATAATCCATACGCACAGTCGTTGGAGTGACGGTGTCAACACCATTGAAGAGATGGCGAAAGCAGCGAAGGAAATGAGAATGGAGTACCTCGTGATCAGCGACCATTCTAAAACCGCCGCCTATGCACAGGGACTGAGCGAGGAACGCGTGGCGCAACAACACAAAGAAATCAATGCACTCAACGAAAAGCTAGCTCCATTCAGGATTTTCAGGAGTATAGAATCAGATATACTCGGAGACGGAAGTCTTGATTACCCCAATAACATCCTTGCCACATTTGATTTTGTGATCGCTTCCATACACTCGAATCTGTACATGTCAGAGGAAAAAGCGATGAGCCGGCTCCTCCGCGCTATTGAAAACCCTTATACCTCGATACTGGGCCACCTGACCGGCAGGCTATTGCTGAGCAGAAATGGCTACCCGGTGGATTATCGCAGGATCATTGACGCCTGTGCTGCAAACGATGTAGTGATAGAGCTGAATTCCCATCCCCGCAGGCTGGATATGGACTGGCGCCAGATCGGTTATGCGCTGGAAAAAGGGGTCCTGATATCCATTGACCCGGATGCGCATGACGTCACTGCCTTTAACGATACACGTTACGGTGTTCTTGCAGCGCAAAAAGCAGGACTGCCATCCAGCTCAAATCTGAGCAGCTTCTCACTGAGTGAATTCTGCAACTGGGTTAAAAAGCAACAGTCGAAACGCTAAGACTTATGCGTGGGGAAGGAAAGAAAGAATGTAGTGCCTGACTGTTCACTGGTTTCAAACCATACCTGCCCGTTTGCTTTTTCTACAATCGCTTTGCAGATTGCAAGTCCAAGACCCGTTCCGGACGACTTGGTGGTAAAATTCGGAGAGAAAATTTTCTCCCGCATATCGGATGGTATCCCTGAGCCTTCATCGCGTATGGCAATGAGAACTCCATCCTGCGCGGAACGAACCGAAATGTAAATATTCACCGGATCATTTTGCTGGCTGGCTTCAATCGCGTTCTTGATGAGGTTTGTAAATAACCGGTTCACCTGGGTTTTGTCGGCATAGATCACAGTGTTCACAGCGGTGGCGGAAAAATGAATCTGCAGCTTCGGATCCGAACTGTACAAACCGATCAGTGAATTCAGCACCTGCACCACGTCCACTTGCTCCGGCCTGATATTGCCGATATTGGCAAACTGCGAAAAGTCGGCTGCAATCTTCGCAAGCTGGTCAATCTGTTCAATGAGTGTGGCCGCCATCCGTTCAGACAAATCCTTCACGTTCGGTGCGCCTGAATCAATAGCCCGCTGAAGGTGCTGAATACTCAACTTCATCGGCGTGAGGGGATTTTTGATCTCGTGTGCTACCTGACGTGCCATCTCCCGCCAGGCACCTTCTCTTTCGCTTTTTGCAAGGGCGCTGGCACTGGCTTCCAGTTTCTGCACCATGGTGTTGTATTCGTTTACCAGGGCGCCAATCTCATCCCTGTTCTTCCAAACAATCTCTTCGTTCACCCTTCCAAGATTTACCTCCCGCATTTTCGCTGTAATAATGCTGAATGAAGAAGTTATTTTATTGGCCAGGAAAAAAGCAATTGCACCAGCAAGCAGGAAGATAAATGCGTTCAGATTGATGAGTGTTACCAGGAAATTTGATATTTCCTCGTTCAGTTCCCGCTGCGAATTCAGATAAGGAATATTCAGGTAGGCAAAAGTTTCCTCGCTTTCACTCCTGATGGGCACATAAATGCTGAGATAAGAGAAGTTACCAACTTTCTCTTCCTGCAGCCATTCGGCGCGCCGGTTGTGATGCATCTGGAAAAACGCGGATGGATCCATCCGGCGATTCATAATACCCTTATTGTACAGGTAAGGTATCGTGGAAAG
>DASVBM010000168.1:0-3509 GCA_036375835.1 Chitinophagaceae bacterium
TAATAAAACAGGGCCGCATCTTTAAGGAATGCAGCCCTGTTTGCACTTTATCGGACAACTTCTTATTTCAGCAACAATATCCAGCCTGTTTGTTTTCGAAAGCCAAAACCAGGGTCTATCACATAATAATATGTTGCTGGCGAGAGCGCTTTGCCGTTATGCGATCCATCCCATGGTGTTTTATAGCCCCGGGAATAAAACATCTGCTGTCCATAGCGGTTGTAGATGTAAACGTCGCATTGTGGAAACTGGTGAATGTTGCCGATGTTCCATCGGTCATTCACCCCATCTCCATTCGGAGAAAACGCATTGGGTATAGCCAGTGGAAACATTACTTCGATCACCACACGGTCTTCCAGCGAGCAGCCGTCCGCGGAACTTACAATCAGCGTATATTCAGTAGTGATGAGTGGAGATGCGATGGGGTTCGGGATCGTAGCATTGTTTAAAGAGGCCGCCGGGCTCCAGGCATATCCGGCGTTATTCGGATCAACCTTCGCATTAAGCTGGACGTGGCTGTCGTATTCGATCACCTGGTCTTTACCGGCATCAGCCACCGGCATCTTTTTGTCAGTGATCGTAATGGAATCCCGGACCGAGCAACCATCCAGCGTGCTGATCACACGGTAAAAGCCACCGCGTGTAACCTGCAACAGTGGTGTTGATGCACCGGTGTTCCAGGAATAGGTGGCACCGGGAAAAAACGCATCCAGGTCGATCGTCTCGTAGGCGCATAAAGCGGTATCGGGACCGAGCTCAAGAACCGGTGCCGGTCTCGACGTGATCACCACCGTGTCGTATTTCGAACAGCCGTAGGTATTCGCACCACGCACCCGGTAAATCCCCGCATTGCTGACAATCTGATCCGGTGAAGTGCTTCCGTTTTGCCATTGGATAGTATCCGCATTCGTGTTTGCATGCAATATGATCTCATCACCCGGGCATAAATAGGTGCGGCCACTTTCGATAGATAATAATGGTTCGCGGTTTACTATTTCAAACGAATCGATATCCAGGCAGCGTTGAGAAAAAACATGCGTTACGATATAATTGCCGGGGTGGTTAATACTGATGGTCTGCGTTGCCGCACCCGTATTCCAGGACCAGCTGTTTGTACCACCGGCTTCTGGTTCAGCACCACTGAGAACAATAACGGAATCGTTTCTGCAAACCGGAAGCGGATGAAGGGCTGTATTGACAGAAGAATCGCTGACCAGCACCACGATGCTATCCACCAGGTTGCTGCAGGTTTGCGTAGTGGAAAGCGAGATCACTGTTCTTTCTGTTCCTTCATTAAATGCGTCCAGGGTGGCAACCAAAGGAAATGTTTTCACCTCATCGGTGGCGGAGAACACTACCGTTGCAGGCAATGCCGAAAAATCAATCCCTGCGGTGGCAGAACCGGTATAGGATACATTGATCGTAAAAGGTCCGACAGTTGCGGGCGCCCTGGTAATCTTCAGTTCAGCCGACCTGCATCCTTCCACCAGCATCACTGTTTTAGTGGATGCATCTGCGGAACCGCTGACCTCGGTGCTGAAATCGGCGATGGAAGAAAAACTCCCCGCTTCTATAAAAACTCCGCTGTCCAGTATCCAGTCCTGCGTGTCGGCAATCGCCAGTTTGATATGGTAAACCTGGCAGGGAGTAACTTTTGCTTTAGCGGTAAGTACAACAGTATGGCCGTTATAGGTGATGATCAGTCCACCGTTGTTATTGATATAATATTGTGTGAACGGGGAGCCTGGCCCAAGGTCGGTACATTTGGTGAGCACCCCTCCGTTTGCACCGGGAACTCCATCATTGATGCTGTTAATTGTAACCGGAATGTTCGTTCCGGGAACCACTGCAATGTTTTTTGGAGTGGTAAAGCCGGGGCCTGTGATGAGGAAACCAAATACATCATTGAAGTCCGTACAGGTATACCTCGGGTATTCCTCTGAACCGAAGATGTAACGCACGTTAATGCTGTCGCCCTGCGGAATAAAATCGAATTCAAGGATACAGGCATCGTTGGTAGCACGGCCACTGAGTATTGAAAGATCAGGATCTCCGGCGCCGCCACCATTAAACGAAGCATGCATGACGTCATTGGTGCTGGAGTAGTTCGCTGGGCCGTCTACTCCCATTTGGCCTGATAATGCGCCAATGGTTTTTGCACGGCCCGAGGTCAGTACGATCCCGGAATCAATAGGGAAACTTCCCGTTACCGCCTTGAAGGTGGCAGCGGAAACATTATTTCCTTTAAACTGTGCATTCATGATGGTGACGCCTGCACCCAGGATCTTCTGCGCCAGTTTAAGCGGATCGGTTTCGTTGGTAACGGTTAACTGAGC
Source organism: Chitinophagaceae bacterium (assembly GCA_036375835.1). Classification (GTDB taxonomy): domain Bacteria; phylum Bacteroidota; class Bacteroidia; order Chitinophagales; family Chitinophagaceae; genus JAEZDC01. Next base: position 2,337 of record DASVBM010000168.1, read on the forward strand.
TTTGGCTGATTGGCATAACACCAGTAGCAGCAGGGGTATGGTATAAAATAATCTCCGGGCCATGGGCTTGAGATACTAAAGATACGACAGCCGCTTGTTGGGCTTTGCTAAAAAAACCTAAAGCTTACCCGGGCGGTTTAGAAGCAGGATCAATGGTTAGCGGGCAAAAAAAAGCCGCGTCAGAGACGCGGCCTGAAGGATATCGGATAAAAATTATATGGCTGTAAGCGTTACATTGTCGAAATAGATCGAGCCGTTGGTAGTGGACTGCCAGGTTGCATCCGCGCCACCCCGGAAAGTCTCGAAACACACCCGGTTGATGAGGCGCTTGAGATCGTTGGTAGTCCAGCGAATCGGTTGATCCATCACCGTAGTACCGTTGATTACCAACCTGAACCGGCCATCTGTATTAGAACCATTATTGCTCTTGACGTACATTTTTACGTTATACCAGGTTCCCTTCTGGATATTACCGGTGGCAGGAAAGGTCTTACCGAAATCATCACCATACTGCCAGGTCTGATCCATATAATACAGGTAGGGCTTCAGGTAAACGCGGCCATTCCAGCTTTTGTACCACATGATGCGCGCGCTGCCGCCATTTCCGTTTGTTCCGGGTACACCACCGGTATAACCTTCACCCAACAGAAATCCAAAACCAACCTTTCCGCCAGCGCTGAAATCAAACTGGTTGTCGAACATCATATCGTAATTCAACTCATAGGAAGAAGCGTCCGGAACATCGATCCATGAAACAAGTCCGCCGGCAGGGCCGACTGTATTTGCCAGCAGCGTTGTTTTCATTCTACCGGTAGAAATACTCATACGAGTAGGCTCCCAACCCAATACATTCTTGAAATCTTCGGTGGCCTGTGTAAGGGAATAAGCCCCATCCGGGCGGTTATTGAAATTCACGTTAAGTAAAGAAGCCGCAGGAGCTGAAGCCCCTTCACCTGCCGCTGTAATCGGTTCCTCGCCAACACTTGCGTATGGACTGATCGCCGCACCGGCAAGACGCGAAGAAAGCGACATATCTTTTTTACAACTCACCATAAACGAAGCAGCGAACAGTATCAGGGCTGTAGCCAGCCTGGAGGGCGTGTACTTTAGCATAGGATTTGACTTTTTAGGATAGTGAACCAGTTTATCTACAGAAAGTTTCTAAACTGAGGA
>DASVBM010000234.1:0-6576 GCA_036375835.1 Chitinophagaceae bacterium
CGCGTTCTCTGCAGGCTCCAGTGGAGTATCCGCAGGTCCTGCTTCTTCAGCCATCTTACCAGCGGGCTGTCGTGTTCCGGTGAGGCGGGATCGTCCTGCACGGCTTTTATATCCCGCTTCGACTTCCTGAACCGGAGGCTGACATGCCGCAGGTGCTTTTGCTTCTTCAGCAGGTAGCTGCAGAGCGCGGGCGTGATGGTGAGCGAAACAAACAAAGAAGCGATGATCGAGGTGATGTACGCAATACCCAGGGGCGCAAAGATCCTTCCTTCAATGCCCTGCAGGTAAAACAGCGGGATGAAGACCAGCACCACGATGATCGTTGCATAGACGATAGAATTACGCACCTCGCTGCTGGCCTCGTAAATGACGCGCATCAGCGGTTTTTGCTGCGATGCGGGTAGCGCCCAGTTCTCCTTCAGCCTACGGTATACGTTCTCCACGTCCACGATGGCGTCGTCCACCAGTTCGCCTATAGCAATGGCCAGTCCGCCCAGCGTGAGCGTATTGATCGAGATATTAAACATCCTGAACACTATCGCCGTGATGATCAGCGAGAGCGGTATCGCGGTAAGGGTGATGACCGTAGTGCGGAAGTTCAGCAGGAAGAGAAACAGGATAATGATCACCAGGATGAACCCATCGCGCAGCGCATGCTCAACATTGGTGATGGCGTGTACGATGAAGTTCTTCTGCTGGAATACGTCGGTATTGATCTTTACGTCGGGCGGCAGCGAGCCTTTGATTTCGTCCACCGCTTTGAGTATGTTGTCGGTCAGGCTAACGGTGGAGGCGTTCGGTTGCTTCTCCACGCTGAGGATCACTGCCGGCCTGCCGTTGAACGAACCGTCGCCCCGTTTCAGCGCACCGCCGGGTTTTACGTCTGCTACCTGGCTCAGCAGGACGGTTGCGCTGCCTTCGCCTTTCACCACGGTGTTACCGATCTCCGCGATGTCAGTGGTCCTTGCGATGTTGCGGACCAGCACTTCCGAGCCACCATTATTAATAAACCCGCTGGTGGTATTCCGGTTGGCGAGCTGCAGGGCCTTGTCTATATCGGCAATGGTAACATTATACTGGCGCATACGTTGCGGCGATACCAGCACCTGGTATTGCATGCGCTCGCCACCAATGGGTATTACCTGCGACACGCCTTTAATGCTCATCAGCCTTCTCCGGATTGTAAAGTCGGCAATCGTACGAAGCTCCATCGGCGAGGTGGTATCGCCTGTTACCGCCATCAGCATGATCTGTCCCATGATAGAACTCACCGGGCCCAGCTGCGGCGTGATTCCTTCGGGCAGATCAACGGTCTGCAGTTTTTCTGAAGCCAGCTGCCTTGCACGGTAGACATCTGTTTCCCAGTCAAACTCCACGAACACCATCCCAAGACCGGGGGAGGAAACCGAACGTACCACTTCTACTCCGGGTGCGCCGTTCAGTGCGGTTTCCAACGGAAGCACCGCCTGCGATTCCACTTCTTCAGGCGCCATACCACCGGCTTCCAGGAATATCGTAACCCTCGGGCGGTTGAGGTTGGGCAATACGTCGACGGGCAGTGTAAGCAGCGTGATCACCCCATAGACCATGATCAGTGCACCCAGCGCTATTACAAAAAGCCTGTTGCGCAGTGAGAATTGTATGAGCCTGTTTAACATCGTTTCGGGTTTGTTCGGTCTTTTAATTGGCGGTAGAGAAACTTAGCAGGATCAATGTTGATGACTGCCTGTGTGTTTCTCCGTATGGCTCTGGTTTGCCTTCCTGATGTCTTCATCGGAGCCCTGGGCCACATTCATGGTAAAGTCGATCGTATGCAGCTGTCCTTCTGCATTGAACTGCACCCATCCGCGGTAGATACCCGGTTTCTCAAACGTGGTATGCAGGTCGAACTGCCCGCCTGACACCGTTGGATGGACGTGGAGGTACTCTTTTTCATTGAGACTGATCAATACAAAATGTGCTTTGGAGCCGAGGTAATTATCCAGCGTGTTTGCATCGATCTCTTTCCCGTCTTTTTTTACGATGCCGGAGAGATGCAGCAGCACACCGGTTATCAGTTTGCCGCCGGTAGGTTCTATCGTGAAACTGTAGTTGCCGGATTTGCCGGAGAGTTTGTCTCCGGAAAAACGTACCGGGGCTTTGGGCGTACCGGCAACTTCGATTTCCAGCTTGTCTACCTGCTGGCTGCCGCCGCTGGGTTTATAATCCGCGAATGCCTTGTACCTGCCGGCTGCGGGAAACTTTGCCTTTACGAGATAAGAGCCATCCGGCTGGTATTCCGGGTGCAGGTGCTCGAACCAGCTGAGGTCATCGCTTACGACTATCAGGTGGATCTTTTTTTCATTCTCCGTTTCCAGCGCTACCTGCTCCGACGCAGCGCTCCTGTTCTTCGGTGTAAGCGAGAGCGTCACTTCCTTACCGGGTTCGATGGTTGCCGGGTTGGTGGCGAGCTCCATAAAATAATCGGCTGTATTGGCCATGGTATGGTGATCATGCGCCGCGCTGTCTTCTGTTTTCACGCTTTCGTCGCCGCTGTTGCAGGCGATCATAAAAGGAAGCATCGCTGCGGTTATTAAAACGGGTGTTATCTTTTTCATTTCGCTTGATTTATTTTTTCAAATGGGTTCATGTCTGTTGTACGGGTTTATTGGCCGAGATAGATCATCTTCATCTGGTAAACGTTAGCCGTTACGATCCGCTCCCCTGCCTCTGCGCCCTGAAGCACGGAGGTATAGAAAGGATTCGATTGCCCTTTCCTGATAAATGAAAGCGTGAACTTTTCCGCGCTGTCTTTGACAAACAAGGCGGGCTTACCACCGATGTCTATGATGGAGGAGGTAGGGACCACGAGGTCGGTCATGCGTCTTGAACCGAACTTCAGGACCCTGATGTTCTCGCCGATCTTGAACCTGCCCTCGGGATCCAGGATCTCAAACACTACTTTCTGCGACTGGCTCTCGGTGTTCACCGCCTGCGCAGTGGATACCATACGCAGCTTGTACTGTACTGTGTCGTAGTTCGACAGCGCGGTGTAATAGCTGGCGTTCTTCGGTTCGGCAGGAGTTGGTGCAAACACCTGCGTCTCCACATACAACCTGTTGAGGTTGGTGAGCTCGAAAATGGTTTCACCAGCATTCACCACCGCCCCGATAGCGTAATTGAAGGTTCCTACCACTCCACTGATCGGCGCAGCCAGCGTTATCATTTTCGTATTGCCCATATTCCTGCCGACGTTGGCATTAAAAAGCCGGAGGTTCTGTACGGCAGTTTCATACCGCGCTTTTGCTTCGGTTACATCTTTCTTAGCTGCGATATCTGCTATCGCCAGCAAACGGTCGTATTGCGCTTTCGCCGCTTTCACCTCTGCATTCAGCCTGTTACGCTCTGCGATAATGTCGAGCTGGGTGCCTGCGTCCACCTGCTGTTCTATCACCGCCAGTGTTTGTCCCTTAGACACCTGCTGGCCGGGAGCCACGCGCAGTGAAACGATCTTTCCGGCCTGCGGGGTCTGGATCACCGCCATTCCCTGCGGCGCCGCAATGACTGTCCCGGTCATCTCCGTTGCCTGGTAAAATTCACCGCTGCCCAGCCTGCTGGTGAGAATATCAAAAAGGAACTGCGACTCTTTTTCAACACGGAAGACGTTTGACAAGCCGCCGGACTTTGCTGAAGATCCATCGCCGTGATCTTCACCGCCATGGCCGGCGCTTGGGTTAATCGCTGCAGTAGGAATAAGCAGTAAGAGTATCATAGTAGTCACCACCACCTTGCGATTGCGCTTCCGCATTAGGAGGTACATGAGCAGCAGCCCGAGCAGCAAACCCATAACGGCCCAGAAAAAAGGATGCGTGTACCAGTGTACCTGCACTTCAGTATTAGCCGGGTTCAGTTTTCTGCCAATCTCAACGCGGCCTACCTGCAGAAAGTCCGGGCCAAGCGGGCTGTTGATGTTCACCTGCAGATCATAGATCCCATTCGCGGGAAAGGTCCCTTTCAGCTCGTAGATACCGGTATCGATACGGGCGACCTGCAATTGCACTCCCGGGTTGTTTAAGACCTTCACGGTAATAGTGGCTGAATCGATGGCGCGGTTTGTAACGGCATGGGAAAGGAAGAGCCGGATGCGCGATTCGGCATTGGCCTGCAGTTCGCCGTATTTCACCAGCACCTCGTATTTGTCAGAAAGCGCTTCGCTGCTGAAATAACCGGTTGCAGCGGCAACGGCTGGCTTCTTTTCACCATGATCTTCTCCTTCATGGGCGCCGGCTATGGTAAACCAGCAGAGTAAAATGATGAAGGCGGATATCTTTTTCATACTATAATGTTCCATTTAAATAATTCAGCCGGATGACTGTTTCATTGAACGCGCGGTGCGTCTCGAGGTGGCGGAAGAAAATAACGAATGCCGATTCCAGGTTACGCAGTGACTCAATGTAATTCAGTTCCCCGCCGTTGAAAAGGCGCTGTGAGGTTTCGATGATGGCCCTTGCCTGCGGCAGTGCCGTGTTGTTATAATAAGCCAGGCTTTGCAGCCCCGAACGGTAAACCGCCAGGCCCTGGCCGTACTCGGCAATCAGGCGCTGGCTCTCCAGCTCCTGTTGTGCCTTCGCTACGCCAACGCCGGCTTTAGCCGCAGCTATCCTGCTCCGGTTCTGCCTTAACCACAACGGCACCGTAATACCCAGCTGGAAACCAACCAGTCTTTCGTATTCATTTGTAGTGGGAAAAGAAACACCGGCCTGTATTTCGGGTAACAAAGAAGCGCGCTGCAGTTTCAGTTCGCTTTCGCCGATGGCGATTTCCTGAGCAAGCATCTGCTGGCGGATATTGGTTACCGAACTATCGCCGCCCGGAATAAAGGCTTCGGTCTGGAGCGGTAGTGTGACCAGCGAGTCGGGAATACCGAGATAGAATTTCAGCAACTGCATTTCTCCCTTCAGTTCTCCCTCGGTAGTGTACAGTTCATTGGTCACGGCGTCGGCCTGTGAGGCAGCCTGCAATTCATCCAGCTTGTTGATCTGCCCGGCTTCGAAAAACCGGTGTGCGGCCGTCTTGATTTCCCGGAAGATGCTGTCCTGGAATAACAACAGACGTTTCTTTTCTGCGAGGTATTGGAGTTGCAGGTAGCTCAGTCTTACTTCCCGCTTCAGCTCCTGCTCTGAACCCCGCAATTGTAACTGTGCCAGCCGCAGTCTTTCGCGCTGCAGGCTTTTCCTGTTGCGGTACACGGAAGGCATGCTGATTTTCTGTTGTGCGCCGAAGATCAGCGGTTCATATGGTGTAGCCTCGACAAAGAGTTCCGGGCTTTCCGGTGCCGCTGCACCTTTTAAAAGCGCCTCCTGTTGCTGAACGTTAAGTCCGGCGGCTTTAAGATTCCGCTGGTTGTTCAGCGCAAGCTCCATGGCCTGCTCCTTTGTAACCAGGCGCTGCGCCGATGCGTTCAGGCCTGCGCTGAGTAGTACAATGATGATTAAAGTCTTTGGCATAACGATGATTTCTGTTTAGACAAATAGTCACTTCCCGCGGGAGGAAAAGCCTTTCCTGAACAGAAATCATATCTGGAATGATTGCATCGCAATCCTTAGGTCGGGTATCGTGGGCAGGTGCCGCCGTCGCAGAAAATGGGCGACCCCATTATTACCAATGTCCTGCACAGGGCCATCAATATAACCAGGCACTGCCAGCGTGTAAAGGAACACCAGGATCGGTGGCGTTGGCTGGATATTCCCGGTGACCAGTTTTTCCTGTTGATTGAAAGCCACCATTGATATGGAGCAGCAATGTCCACCCGCTTCATGGGTATCCTGACCGCGGTTACCGTGATGGTGATGGGCTTGGGCACTTTCGCTATGATGATCAGCGGTACCGGAACGATGGTGTGCCTCATGCACGATACTGCTCACGGCACAGGTGGTACTGATCACTGTATTCAGGAGAAATACCGTGAGCACCGCCAGGGCCGCGGGATATGTTCCTTTCCGGTTCATTCGCTGATCAAAAATATACTTATGTTATAATATTTAAAACAGTCCTGCTTAACGGGATTATTACCTGCCGCGCAGTCTTTCCAGCATCATTTCCATTTCTTTGATTTCCTTCTGCTGCGATTCAATGATCTGTTCCGCCAGTTTTTTCACTTCAGGATCGCTCAGGTTTGCCCGTTTACTGGTCAGTATAGCCGACGAGTGATGCGGGATCATCGCTTTCATATATTGCACGTCGCCAACCGGTGTCTGTGAACGCAGCCCTGCGAGTGCTGCAACGAACAACAGCAGGCTTGTGACGATGATAACGAGGTTTCGTTTCCTGTCCTGGTACATCTTTCCCATCATCAGGATCATTACCACCGCCATTGGCGTGACCATCAGGATAGTCATGTATGCGCGCGTGAGGCTGGTATGGTAATGACCGATTTCGTAGATGTTCAGGAACATCACGAGGTACATGATGAAAAACGAGATCAGCAACGTAATAAAAAACTTCCGGTATGCCATACTGAAAACTTTTGGTTTGAAAAGATCACGCGGTCCGCATAGACATCGGTGTTGAACCGCCGCACCATGCCACTATATTGAC
>DASVBM010000417.1:0-9369 GCA_036375835.1 Chitinophagaceae bacterium
ATCTACTATGATGCGCCATACTACCTGGAACCCCAGAAAGCCGGCGAGAAAGCGTACGCATTGTTACGTGAAGCGCTGCGAAAAACGGGGATGGTGGGACTAGGCACTTTTGTGCTGAGAAGCAAGCAGCTGCTCGGGATCATCAAGCCGCATGATGATGTGGTAGTACTGAATAAAATCCGCTTTGCGCAGGAGATACGCGACTATTCCGATCTGAACCTGCCATCGGCGAAATCGGTTCACCTGAAACCAGCTGAAATAAAGATGGCCGAGGAACTGATCAAACAGTTGTCCGCAGATTTCAATATTGAAGAATACCGCGACACCTATACAGATGAACTGATGAAGATGATCGAAGCAAAAGCGAAGGGTAAGAAGGTAACTGCACCGAAAATGAAAGTGGTGCACCATCAGTCAGACGATATTGTTGCACAGCTGAAGCAAAGTATCAGCATGAGCCGTAAAAAAGCTTCCTGATCATGAGCCTTGTTGCATACAGAAAAAAGCGGAGATTTTCAGAAACGCCGGAACCTGAGGCTAAAAAGGCAACAGGCAGGGGCGCACTGAAGTTTGTGATCCAGCGACACGCCGCAACGCGGCTGCACTATGATTTCCGGCTGGAGATGGAAGGCGTATTGAAGAGTTGGGCGGTGCCAAAAGGTCCTTCACTGAATCCAAAGGACAAGCGGCTCGCGATGATGGTAGAAGATCACCCGTTCAGCTACCGGACTTTCGAGGGAACCATTCCGGAAGGAAACTATGGCGCCGGGGAAGTCGAGATCTGGGATGAAGGTACCTATGAACATATTGAAGGTGGAAGCCGTAAATCGGGTGAGCAGAAACTGCTGGCCGACCTGGAGAAAGGATCGCTTAAGTTCATCTTGCATGGGGATAAACTCAAAGGCGAATTCGCCCTGGTGAAACTGAAGAACAGCAGCGATAATGCCTGGTTGCTGATCAAACATCGCGATGATTATGCAACTGATAAAACCTATGAAGCCGAACAATTCGCTGAAAAAGGTTCTGCAGTAACCCGGGCGCTGAAGGCGAAAACGGTGAAGAAAGGGAATGGCAGGAAGCCTGCTGCACCTGTCGCCACCGCAAAGAAATCTGCAGCGGTAAAAAAAAAGCTCATGCCAAAGCCAGACCCGGAAAAAAAGTTCCGTGAGTTCATCGTACCGATGATGGCAAAACTTACGGACAAACCGTTCGACAGCGAAGACTGGCTGTTCGAGCTGAAATGGGACGGCTACCGCGCGGTTGCGGAAACGGGAATCAAACCGGTTCGCTTTTATTCCAGGAACGGGCTGTCATTCGCCTCGCGCTACCCGGTAATTTATAAAGCCTTGCAGCAGATAAAAGAGAAGATGGTGCTCGACGGGGAGGTGGTATTGTTCAACGAGCAGGGCAAACCCGATTTCCAGAAGCTGCAGCTGTATTCAGGAAACAGCCATCTGGCGCTCAACTACTACGTTTTTGACATCATCAGCCTGAAAGGCAGGGACCTAACCGGTCTTCCATTGACCGAGCGTAAGGAGATTCTCAGAAAAGTGCTGCCGGAGAGTGATGTGATCCGCTACTGCGATCATGTGGAGGCTGAAGGGAATGCGTTTTTCCATCAGATCGTGAAGCAGAATATGGAAGGCATGATCGCGAAACGTCGCGACAGTACCTATCACATCGGTAAACGAACGGCTGACTGGTTAAAGATCAAACATCACAACACCGAAGAAGTAGTGATCGCCGGATTTACCGCACCGAGAGGCGGAAGAAAGCATTTCGGTGCGCTGGTGCTCGGTCGCTATGAAGGCAATGAACTGGTGTATGCAGGTCATACCGGCACCGGTTTCGACGACGCTTCGCTGAAACAGCTGCACGAAAAACTGAAGCCATTGATCCGGGAAAAATCTCCATTCGCGAAAAGGATCAAGACCAACATGCCGGTGACCTGGGTGAAGCCTGAGCTGGTCTGTAATATTAAATTTACTGAACTTACAAGTGATAAGATCTTCCGCCATCCGGTCTTTCAGGGTTTAAGGGTCGATAAAAACCCGAAGGAAGTAACTACCAATGCGCCTGACCAGGGAAAGAAAACAAAAACTGCGATGAACAAAACGAAAGCTGCGAAGCCTTCGCCCGCCCGAAAAACGGTTGCCGGCGACGGGGAAGAAGATACCGGGACAAGGATTATCCGCGTCAACGGAACAGAGTTAAAGCTGACCAACCAGCACAAAATATACTGGCCGGATGAAGGGTATACAAAAGGCGATATGATTGCCTATTATAACGCGATGTACAAATACATCCTGCCTTACCTGAAAGACCGGCCGGAATCGCTGAACCGAACCCCGAATGGGATTGCCAGTAAAGGATTCTACCAGAAAGACGCGGGCGGGCAGGCGCCGGAATGGGTGAAATCTGTAAAGCTGTATTCGGAGTCGGCAAATAAAGAGATCGACTATATCATCTGCAACGACAGGGCAACCTTGCTTTACCTGAATAATCTCGGATGTATTGAGATCAATCCATGGAACTCCAGGCTGGGCAAGCTTGAATTTCCGGATTATATGGTCATCGACCTCGATCCTTCCGACAAAAACACCTTTGGTGAAGTGATTGATGCCGCGCTTGCTACCAAAGAAGTGCTTGACAGGGCAGGAGCGGTTTCATTCTGTAAAACCTCGGGGTCCTCGGGGTTGCATATTTACGTGCCGATGGGTGCCCGGTACAGTTACGACCAGGTCCGTGATTTCTGTAAAATCGTGGTGATGATCGTACAGGGAATGATGCCGGACAATACCACACTTGAACGGTCATTGAAAAAGCGTGCGGATACCAAGATGTATCTTGATTTCCTGCAAAACCGGCAGGGGCAAACGCTTGCCTGCGCCTACAGCCTCCGACCGAAGCCGGGTGCCACGGCCTCGGCGCCGCTTGAATGGAAGGAAGTGAAACATGGCCTTCATCCTTCGCAGTTCAACATTAAAACGCTGCCGGCACGGGTTGAAAAAAAAGGCGACCTGTTTCGTGGCGTACTGGGCAAAGGAGTTGACATACTTAAGTGCCTGCGCAAACTGGGCGTATAAAGCAGAGTGAATTACTGTTCAGGCAGCAGGCCTTCTGTCCAATTCATTCCCCAGGGAAAGCAGTGTAAAACATAGCCGTTTCCCTTTCTTCTTGCTGCTGTTGGCTTCCTCATATTGGCATAGTCTTTTCGCAAATTTCCCGGTCCGTTTAATAACCACTCAAAAACAAAATAAGTTATGCCAAGAACAGCGTCAAAGAAGACTACCTCTTCGTCCAAATCAACTTCAAGGTCAGCTTCCCAAGGTAATACATCCCGCAGTAACGGCGCTACCCGCTCCGGTGCTACCGCAAGGGGTGGAAGATCGGGAAGTGCTTCGCCTACTTCCAGGAACCGTGGCGCGGCGAAAGAGGTGGAGCGTGGCTCAATGCTTCACGAATTTTTCATGGACACGCTGAAAGACATTTACTGGGCTGAAAAGGCGCAGTTGAAGGCGATGCAGAAAATGAGAAAGCAGTCTACTACCGAAGACCTGGTAGACGCATTCGAACAACACCGGATGCAAACTGAAACACATGTGGAGCGTCTGGAGCAGATCTTCGAAATGATGGGCAAAAAAGCACAGGCAAAGAAATGTGAGGCCATGGCAGGCTTGATTGAGGAAGCCAACAATGTAATGGAGGAAACAGCGGATGATACCTACACCCGCGACTGTGCGCTGATCGTATCTGCTCAGAAGGCAGAGCACTATGAGATTGCATCGTACGGCAGCCTGGTAATACTGGCAAGGGCAATGGGCCATTCAGAAGCGGCCGAGCTTCTGCAGGAAACCCTTGATGAAGAAAAGGAGACAGACCAGTTGCTGACCCAGATTGCTGAAAGCTATATCAACGAGGAAGCACTGTCGGAGGGTAGCGGAGAAGAAGAATCGGAAGAAGAGGAGGAATAACCGGCTTCATCTAATCAAAAGAAAAACAAAATGATACGTTTTCAAAAACGAGTGATTGTTGCTCTCGCGGTATCGGCAATCATGGTTTCCTGCAATTCCGACGAAGCGGACCAGACATCCGACAACCGCGAACCCGGTAACACAGACACAATTGGTACCGGTGCGACAAACAATAATAACCTTGACAATGCAGACGCCGATTTTCTCAGCGAGGCTGCATACAGCGGCCTCAGGGAGATCGAAGCGGGTAAGGCAGCGCAGTCCAGGGCAGGCTCGAACGAGGTGAGAGAACTCGCCAAAACGATGGTTACCGATCACACTGCAATGGGTGAGAAAGTAAAATCGCTTGCTGCAAGAAAAAATGTCGCGCTGAAGGACAGCCTTTCAGCAGAAGATCGCGATATAATTCAAAATAACAAGAAGAAGGGGAAAGCGTTCGATCGCGAGTATACTGAGATGATGGTGGATGACCACGAACGCGCCGTCCGCAGGTTTGAATCCGCGGCGAACACTTCGCGGGACCCTGAAGTAAAAGCTTTGGCCACGGAGGCTTTGCCCAAACTGCGCGAACACCTGGAAATGTCCAGGCGCGTAAGGGACAAGGTGAAGGGCTGATGTGAGTGTACAATGAAAAGATCCCGATTCCGGGATCTTTTTTTTATCTATCGTTGCAGTCTTAGTTGCTTCAGGAGCTTTTTTTACGGCTTGTTTTCCGCGCGCCTGATTTCCGCGTCTTTTTAGCTGCTGACTTTTTCCTGCCAGTTGATTTCTTCGCGCTGCTACCTGATCTTTTACGCGTTGAACTGCTTTTCTTTGCGCTGCTGCTTTTTTTCGCAGATGTGCGGCTGCCGGATTTTTTGGCTGACTTTTTCTTTGCTGCCTTCTTGGGCGCTTTGTATCCTTTTTCCCTGGCTTCGGAAAGCGCGATGGCGACCGCCTGCTTACGGCTTTTCACCTTTTTGCCACTGCCACTTTTTAGTGTTCCCTTCTTTTTCCGGTGCATCGTGCTCTCGACATGCTCCTGGGTTTTTTTACTGTACTTTGCCATAGGTGGTGTTTTAACAAAGTCACCGCCAAGTTCTGTTCCAATATGTTGATATACTGCGATGCATGGTCAACCGGAAAACACGCTGTTAAATAGCAAACCGGTCTGGCACAGTTTTTACCGCTGTTTACCTGGTTTTTTCCACGAGGGGTGCCTTTATAATAAGCCTGAGATTATACCCTTAGAACCTGATCTGGATAATACCAGCGAAGGGACAGCGGAAAAAAATAAGCTTCGAAGATTTCTCCGAAGCTTATTTTATTTATGCAATGACTGTGTTATGCGTGGATCGCTGTGTTCAGCAGTTTCACTTTCACAAAAGCATACTTCATTCCGTTCAGCTGGTATGTGATCATCTGCCGCAACGGGTTCAGAATGGAAGGATCGTTCAATACCTCGCGATAAGCTTTCAGGATCACGCGCTCGCTTGCATAGCAGGCTTTCAGTATATCTTCCTGCAGCTTCACATTCATACTGATCTGGTTCCAGATATGTTTGTCCTTGGTGCCGTTAACCACCGGCTTTGCTCCCAGGCTTGAGATCTGGTTCGCCAGTTCATTGATGTACTGCCCGCATTCGAGCGAGAGCCCACTCAGCGCCCGCTGGAAATTCCTGTCGGTTGATTGTGATGCAATCCGTTCATAACCTCGCTTGCTTTCATGCATGATGTCCAGAAGTGAATTCAGTTTTTGGGCAACGTAGCGTTGCCTGATACTCTGGCCCGGGGATATTGTAGTTTGCATATTCAATCGTTTAGACTGCAAACGATGCAATTAATGTACCACCTGAAAATGAATTTTTTAAAGGGTGAGCGACGGTAGTTGCATCAAAAGTCAATTCGATCAGGTTGTTACTGCCGGCTGTTCACTGCAATCAGAATTATATTCACTGTTGCCTGCAACGATAAGATGTTGATTGATCAAACCTTTGCAATCGCGGCATGGATGCCCGCAAGCCGGACAGGTGAGATGCCGTTCAGAAAACGATGGCCGGCCACTGTGCAAATCAGATCTCATTAATGTGAACATCGGCAATGGGCGGTGCATAAAAACACAGGCCTGGCACCTTCTCTTAAGGGGAAATTAATAATAAGGACATGAAATAGTTGAAATTAAGCGGCCAGACTGTAGATGAAATTCTACATCACCCTTCCACTAATGGGGATTTAGCGAGCACCTTTTCAATAGCGAAGTTCAGTATGTCCCAGCGAAGCGGTTTGGATACAAAGTCGTCGACCCCTTTGTCGAAAGCTTCCATCCGGCTTTCTTTATCATCATAAGCCGTGATCATGATGATCTTGGTTTGCGGGAAGTGCTGCTTGATATAGGGAATGAAATTCATTCCCAGCCCATCGGTAAGGTGGTTGTCGAGGAAAACTACAGCAGGCGTATAATGAGCCAGCGCCAGTTTCGCCTGCTGGATATCAAAGGCGGATTGGGTCTGGTAGTTTTTCTTCTTCAGGAGATTGCTGAGCAGAAAGCATATATCTACTTCGTCGTCAACAATCAGGATTTTAGTAGCATCGGCAGAATGCATCGTGCGGATTTTTGCCGTTAAAACAACAATTTATCAGCCAATAATGGCATTAAAATGCCGGCATGTGGATAAACATTGCGGATTTAAGGGAAATTTCAGGGAACGGTTTTTGTTTCGGTTAACAACTTAAACCATGACTTTCCTTTAAAAACCTGTGCTGTTATGAAAAGGATCCTCATTATTGAAGATGATACCGATCTCTGCTCCCTCCTGGTCTCCCTGCTCAACAGGGAGGGGTATACCACCGATTTTGCTCATTCCGGATCCAAGGGATTAAAGAAATACCGCGAGGCTGCTTTTGACCTGGTGCTGTGTGATTACCGGCTTGGAGATACCGAAGGTTCAAAGGTGCTGCAGGAGATCAGGAAAACCAATGAAACGGCGAAAGTGATCATATTTACCGGCTATGAAGACGTCAAAACAGCAGTAAATGTTATGCGGCTCGGCGCCTGGGATTTCCTGATTAAGCCTTTGAATCCCGACCTCGTGCTGGGTGTGATCGCAAAAGCGTTTGAAGAGCATACAACCACTACAGCTTCTCACAAATACCGGTTCAATGCAAACGTGTCAGCTCCTGCTTACCTGCGTGGTGTGGGTGATTGCACTACGGAAATGTACCGGCAGATTGAACTGGTTGCACCAACCGATTTCAGCGTGGTATTGTATGGGGAGAGCGGAACCGGCAAAGAGGTAATCGCCCGGACGATACATGAGCTCTCGAACCGCAAGGACAAGCCTTTTGTAGCTGTTGACTGCGGAACCTTGTCAAAAGAACTTGCATCGAGTGAACTCTTCGGCTATGTGAAGGGATCGTTCACCGGGGCAGCTACCGATAAGGAAGGAAATTTTGAAGTGGCAAACGGCGGCACCTTATTTCTTGACGAGGTGGCCAACCTGTCGTATGATATACAGGCCTCACTGCTGAGGGCCATCCAGGAGAAAAAGATCCGCCGCGTAGGAGGGGATAAGGAAATTCCCACTGACGTGCGCATTATCGTTGCCTCAAACGAGAACCTGCAAACGGCATATCTCAACGGAAAATTCCGCGAAGACCTGTATCATCGTTTCAATGAGTTTTCAATCATGATCCCGCCACTGCGCGAACGCAAGGAGGATATACCTGTTTTTGCCAATCACTTTCTGGAGCATTGCAATGCCGAACTGGGAAAAGCCATTACCGGATTCGACAAGGAGGTGATTGATGTATTCCTTCAATATGAATGGCCGGGAAACCTCAGGGAGATGCGCAACGTGATCCGGAAATCCGCGCTCCTCTGCACCGCGGACAGCATTCATATGAAAGTGATTCCTTCAGAACTACGTACCGGTTTTACCCGGATGCAGGCACCTGCAGATACCGTAACTGCCAAAGGCGAATTCAAAGGGAATCTTCGCTCTGCAGCATTCATGGCCGAATACCAGATTATCCTCAGCGCGCTTCAGAAGGTTAACTTCAATAAATCGAAAGCCGCGGAACTGCTCAACATCGACAGGAAGACGCTATATAACAAACTGAAACATTACGAACTGATGCAGTGACCGCTTGGGCACAGGTTTTGAAACCAGAGAAGTAAATTTATGGTGTATGGACAGCACTCAAAAAATGACGACTTTATCGGAGGTACTGGAAATACTGAGGGTGAACAAAAAGGATAACGAATTCAAAATGACACCTGATGGTTTTACTGCCGGGAAAGGAAAATTCTACAAACCCGAAGACCTCAGGATCATAAAAACATACCGCTTTGAAGGGGACTCGAGCCCTTCAGAAATGTGCGCGTTGTATGTTATTGAAGCGAATGACGGCCTGGTGGGCTATAGCATAGATGCTTATGGCGCCTACAGTAACCACGAAGATGATGGCTACGACGATTTTCTCAGGCAAATTCCTGTAGAAGGTGCGGAAGGCCGCGAATCGTCAGATCATAGTAATTCCCCGGTTTAACGGGGAATTTTTATTAAAGGCTGAACTCTGCTTTCAGCTGCGCGGTGACAGAACTGATAACCGAACTGGTTTTTTCAACCAGTGAAGGAATCGACTCCAGGTTTTTCTGATCCTTCCCGTTTTTCTCGATCACCCTGATGTCATCTTTAAGCGAACTGATGCACATGGTGTCTATTGTGGATTTCAGCTTGTGCGCCAGTTTCCCTACCTGTTCCCATTTCTTTTGTTCGCAGGCGTTCACCATTTCCGCGGCCGTGGGAGGTACTGTTTCTATAAAGATTTTTGCGAGATTGACAATGAATTCCTGGTTGCCACGGGCCAGTTCATTTACCAGGCTGAGGTCATACAATTTTCCGGTTGTTTCCGTTTGCATTTTCTCCTGATTTGCGGATGAGGTGTTTTGTTGACTGGTTTTTTCCAGTACGGATGAGATAGTGTCGTAGAGTGCTGATTCCGTAAATGGTTTGGTGAGATGGCCATTCATGCCGGCCGCTTCGCATTCGGCTATGTCGCTGCCCGAAGTGCTGGCCGTGAGTGCCACAATGGGCACAAACCGGTTGGCGTTATTCTCCATCGAACGGATCGCTCTTGTGGCCTCAAAACCGTTTTTCTCCGGCATCTGGATATCCATCAGCACCACGTCGAAGGTTTCCTGCTCTATTAATTGCAGCGCCTTGTTACCGGTATCCGCCAGCTTCACATTCATACCCAGGTGCTCCAGCATTCCACTGGTCAGTAACTGGTTTACTTTGTTGTCTTCGGCGACCAGGATATTAAGTTTACCCAGCTGGTTTTTTATAACGGGAGTTGGTTCAAGTAAACGTATCTGTGCTTCACTGCACTTGCGGTAAGTAATGGAAAAATGAAAT
>DASVBM010000469.1:0-3332 GCA_036375835.1 Chitinophagaceae bacterium
GATGATGGTGGAAGGTGAGAGCAAGGAGTGCCAGGAGGAAGACCTGGTGAAAGCGCTGGAGATCGCCCACGAAGCGATCCGCGTGCAGATCAAAGCACAGCAGGAACTGCGTGACAAAAAAGGCATCACCGCCAAGCGTGATTATAAGAAGCCCGAGCAGAATGATGCGCTGCGCCATGTAGTGGAGTCGTTCGCCAAGCAACGCCTGTACGATATCGCCAGCAGCAAGAGCGCCAAACACGAAAGGAGTGACGCGTTCAAGAAATTAAAAGACGAGCTGATCGAAAGCCTGGGTGAAGAGGCCGAGGAAGCGCAGCAGAAGCTCGCGAAGAAATACCTCGAAGACCTGCAGTGGGAAGTGGTGCGCAATATGATCCTCGACGAGCGTACGCGTCTTGACGGCCGCAAACTGGACGAGATCCGCCAGCTGTCTATGGAAGCCGATATTCTTCCTTCGCCGCATGGATCCGCGTTGTTTACAAGGGGTGAAACACAATCGCTCACAACGGTTACGCTGGGTACACCGCTGGATGAACTGCTGGTGGAAAGCGCGGCGGTTTCTGAGTATTCCCGTTTCATCCTGCATTATAATTTCCCGCCGTTCTCTACAGGTGAGATCAAGTTTTTACGCGGACCGGGAAGGAGAGAGGTAGGCCATGGTAACCTGGCGATGCGTTCACTGAAGAAGATGGCGCCGGGTAATGAGTATCCATACACCGTGCGTATCGTTTCGGATATCCTGGAAAGCAACGGATCATCGTCGATGGCTACGGTTTGTGCCGGCTCAATTGCATTGATGGACGCCGGTGTGCCGATGCCGAAACACGTGGGTGGTATTGCCATGGGACTGATCACGAGAAGTACAGATAATAAATACGCGATCCTTTCAGATATCCTCGGAGATGAAGACCACCTGGGTGATATGGACTTTAAAGTTACCGGAACGCGCGAAGGCATCTGCGGTGTGCAGATGGATATCAAGGTTGACGGCCTCAGCATGGAAGTGATGAGAGAAGCGCTGAACCAGGCGAAGAAAGGAAGGCTGCATATTCTCGAGGCCATGTACCAGTGCATACCGGAAGCAAGGCCTGATGTGAAGCCGCATACGCCGCGCATGGAGAAGCTGATCATCGACAAGGAGTATATCGGTGCAGTGATCGGGCCGCAGGGTAAGGTGATCCAGGAGATCCAGCGCGAGACCGGAACAACGATCAATATTGAAGAAGTAGGCAATACCGGAGAGGTGAGCATCTTCTCGGTAAATAAAGAAGGACTTGATAAAGCGGTTGAGTGGATCAAAGGACTTACCGCGGTGCCTGAAGTGGGAACGGTATACGAGGGAACAGTGAAAAGCATCAAGGAATTCGGCGCATTCGTGGAGTTCCTGCCGAAGAAAGAGGGACTGCTGCACATCAGCGAGATCAGCTGGAAGCGGCTCGATACGATGGAAGGCGTGCTGAACGACGGCGATAAAGTGAAAGTTAAACTGATCGGCATCGACCAGAAGACCGGCAAGTTCAAACTCAGTCGCAAGGCATTGATGCCAAAACCGGAAGGCTACCAGGAAAGACCGGAAAGGCCGCAGGGTGACCGCCCGCAGCGCCGGGAAGGTGGCGATCGCAGGGAAGGAGGTGACCGTGGTGAACGCCCTCAGCGTCGCGAAGGAGACCGCCCGAAGTTTGAAAAGCCGAAAAGGCAGGAAGGCGAGCAGCAACAACAGCAGCCGGATCCGCAACAAAACCAGGAATAATAATCAAATCCCGCTGCGGCGGGATTTTTCTTTAAGACCTTTGCCTTAAGTTTTTAACATGAATTACATTGAAGTGATCATACCGGTTACCGATACGGCAAAGCGGGAGCAGATCATCGCCGAACTTTCACTGGAAGGCTATCATGGTTTCGAGGAAACACCGGAATACCTGAAAGCCTATATCGGCGAAGCGGATTATTCAAGCGCGCAGCTACAGCTGGATATGTCCAGCCTCGGCCTCGACTGGTCTGTGTCGGTGATCCCGGAACAGAACTGGAACCAGCTCTGGGAATCGAACTTCGAACCGGTGACGGTGGAGGCGTTCGCAGGAGTGCGGGCCTCATTTCACGCGCCACTTGAAAACGTAGAACACGAGATCATCATCACTCCCAAGATGAGCTTCGGAACGGGGCACCACGCCACCACCTGGATGATGATGCGGCAGATGAAGGACATCGATTTCAGGGGCAAAAGCGTTTTTGATTTCGGCACCGGTACCGGCATTCTGGCGATCCTGGCCGAAAAGCTCGGGGCTTCGGAAGTACTGGCTATGGACCACGACGACTGGTGCATTGCGAATGCCACCGAGAACATCGAGATCAACGGCTGTTCGGCGATCACACTGATGAAAGGCGATACAGCAGACGTTATGAAGCCGTTTGACATCATACTTGCGAACATCAACCGGAATATTATTGAGGCCAACCTGCAATACCTTGCTAAAAATCTCGTTAATAACGGGCAACTGCTGCTGAGCGGGCTACTTGAATCAGACGAGGCCGCCATACGCGAACTCCTGTTGAAATACAGGTTGAAACATATCAGCACTTCTGCCAGAAGCGGCTGGATTGCAATCAGATGCAGTCGCTGATATGAACGCTCAGACAGCGCCGGCGGTCAGGATTTTTCATCTTCACGCCTTATATTTGCTATCCCAACTTTAATGACCACATGAATGAAGTAGTTCTCATTATAGCGGCGTACCTCATTGGCTCTATTCCAACATCTGTCTGGATAAGCAGGTACTTCTTCGGAATCGACATCCGCGATTATGGCAGCGGCAATGCCGGCGCCACCAATACCTTCCGCACGCTCGGCAAGAAATGGGGAACGATCGTGATGGTCGGCGATGTATTGAAGGGCATCGCGGCAACATCGCTTTATATACTGCTGCCTTACTATATGCATAATGAGTGGGAGCGTACCAATTTCATGATCGGACTGGGACTGTCGGCCGTGGTAGGGCATATCTTCCCGATCTGGGCTGATTTCAGGGGCGGTAAGGGAGTGGCTACACTTTTCGGAATGGTCATCGCCATTCAACCGGTTGTAGCCGCGTGCTGTGTTGGTGTATTCCTGCTGGTATTGTATCTCACCCGGTTTGTTTCACTCAGCTCCATATTCGCAAGTATAGCTTTCGCGGTTTTCATTCTTTATATCTTCAACGAAGAAGAACCCCTTTACCGGATTTTCGCGGTTACGGTAGCGCTGCTGGTCGTACTCACGCACCAGAAAAACATAGGCAGGCTGCTCCGGGGAGAAGAAAGCAAAGTTCCCATTCTGAAGCACCGGGATCGTCGCC
>DASVBM010000420.1:0-3151 GCA_036375835.1 Chitinophagaceae bacterium
AATTTGCAACGATGTCGAATGGACCATGTGTTTTCAGAATCTTCCGAAACACCGCACTACCGAAATCAACCGGGTATGATTTAAAGTCTTCTGGCAGCGGTGTATGATCGCTGCTTCTGCAATCCCGGACCAGCTCGGTAAGGCCATTTTCATTTATGTCTACTACAACCAGCTTCCGCGGTTTGAATGGAAGCATCGCTTTGATAAACGATGAACCAATTGTGCCGGCACCGCCGATTACCATCACATTTTTCCCGTTAATCTCCCGGTTGAGCGCCTCGTCGTTGTTGTGCAAGTCGGTTAAGAACAGGCTTTCCGGCCGCCCGGTTATTGCTTCCGCGATAAACTGTTCAACATTGAAAAACATCTCCATTACTAATACCGGTTTTAACTTAAAACTTACTACTTAAAACTTATCACTTAAACCGCTCCCTGTACCATCTTACCATGGCCGCGACCCCTTCGGCAGTGGACACCGGTGGAACAAAATCCAGTTTCTGGTTTGTTTTCCCGTTATTGATCACGAATGAGCCGAAGAGGCGGTTATATAAACCTGGTTTCACAGCTTTTAACACGCGACGCGCGAAACCTGGTATCGCAAATAATTTTGCCCGGCCGTGAAAACACATTTGCATCTGGCGCAGCAGCGCTTCAGTGCTCACCGGCTCAAGGTCACCGGCAACAAAAACGCCTTCGGAATGGTTATCGATTATTCGGTCGATCAGGGCCACCAGGTTGTCGATGTATACCATCGACCGCGCATTCTGAATTTGACCAAAGGGCAGTGGCCAGTTGCGGCGGGTGAGCGACAACAACTTAAGGATGTTTCCTTTTACTTTCGGCCCGTATACCACGGGGGGCCTGACAATGGCAACCCTGAACCTCGGGTTTGCCGCACCGAGAACAAATTGCTCCGCCTGGAGTTTGCTGAGCCCGTAAGGATCTGCCGGGTGGCAGTCAGACATTTCATCCATTTCTGCAGCCTGTCCGTCGCCATATACTTTAGTGGAGCTGACATAAATGAAATACCCGACCCCCTGTTCTTTGGCTTTGACGATTAACTGCCGGGTCAGGTCCACGTTGGTCTGGAAATACCATTCGTCCGGCACCCGTTTCATCTGGTGCGCGAGGCCCGCAAAATGAACGATCGCTTCGACGCCTGATAAATCAGGAAGTCCCGCTACGCCATTCTTACGCAGGTCGAGCCGGGTCATCTCGTACCTGCCTGCGTTATATTCCAGGAAACGGCTTCCCACAAAACCGGTAGCGCCGGTTACTGCTATTTTAGGCTTTGGCTTTTCCACGAGCGAACAATGGCCGGATGTATTCAAAAACTTTATTGAAGTATTTCGTTGACAGGATGAACATATTGGTGTTAACCCCGTTTTCCTTACAGGCCCGTACAATTTCCTTGTTCAGTACCCAACGGCTCAAAGCCGTTTTGTTACTGACACCGCCCGTTCGCATATAGACCAGTGTGGCGTCAATATAGGTTGTCGAGACCCTGAACCTGTACAGGAAGCGCATCAGCAGTTCATAGTCTGAAGCAATCACGTAATCGGTTTGGTAGTAGCCCAGGTCCCGGAACTTTGACCGCTTCGCATAGAAAGAAGGATGTGGCGGCATATACCCGTACTTAAACTTTCGCGGGTTCCATTGTCTGGCTGAATACATTCTTACAATTCGTCCAAGATTACCAGGACGCACGAAGGCTATATTGCCGTAGGTTGAATCCACAGCTTTCTCCCGGAAGGTTTGTGCAACAAGCGAGACTACCTTGCCGTTCGGGAAAAAATCATCTGCATTCAGAATTCCAACCACATCGCCGGTTGCCGCGCGGATTCCCTTGTTGATGGCGTCGTAAAGTCCGTCGTCCTTCTCAGAAATCAGTCTGGCAACATGTGGATACTTCCTCACGATGTCTGTCGTATTATCCTGCGATCCGCCATCGACTATAATGTGTTCGATATCCGGGTAGTCCTGCGATTTTACACTTTCAAGTGTTGTTTCAATTGTTGAAGCACTATTGTAGCAGGCAGTAATGATAGAAATTCTCATGATAAAATTACCAGGAAGTGAATGACGACAGCATTGTCAAATTATCGAATTGTCGAATTGCAGGATTGACATCATCTCTCGATAATACAATTCTCCAGCACCAGCATATCCATACTCGTCCTCAGGAAACAATCCAGTGCTTCGATCGGTGTATTCACGATCGGTTCATTCTCGTTGAACGATGTATTCAGCAGTATCGGCACCCCTGTTTTTTGCCTGAACGCCTCGATCAGGCTGTAGTACCGCGGGCTCACTTCTTTATCAACCGTTTGCAGCCTGCCGGTACCATCTACGTGCGTGACCGCAGGAATCGCCCCGTGTTTTTCTTTGCGGATAGGGAACACCTTTTCCATGAATGGCACCTGGTCGTTCACCTCGAAATATTCTTCCACGTATTCCTTCAGGATGCTGGGCGCGAAAGGCCGGAAGCTTTCTCTCCTTTTGATCTTGGCATTCAGCAGTTCCTTGGCATCGCTCCTGCGCGGGTCAGCCAGTATCGACCTTCCTCCGAGCGCCCTCGGTCCAAACTCTGCCCTACCGCTGAACCATCCCACCACACCCGCGTCGATCAGGCGATCGGCAACGATCTGGTACAGCTCTTCATCGCTCACCCTCCGGTAGCTGATGCTCCTTTTTTCAAGCAGGGATTCTATCTCCTCGTTTACAAACGCGCTGCCGGTGTAGGCACTCCATATCGGTTGTTCGCGTGCTGAGTCCAGCACCTGGTGCTGTACATAAAGCGCGGCCCCCATAGATATCCCGGCATCGTGGCCCGCAGATGGTATATATACCTGCCTGAAAGGCGTGTTGCGTGTGATCTTTCCGTTTGCCACGCTGTTCTGCGCCACACCGCCGGCTATGCAAACGCTATCCAGGCCGGTTCGCTTTTGAAGGTGGGTGAGTATATGGAATATCGTTTCTTCAGTGCATCGCTGAACCGAAGCCGCGAGATCCTTGTGGTACTGGCTCAGCGGCTCCTGCTTTTGCCTTACTGCCCCGAATTCTGCCAGCATTTTCTGGCTGTAGAGGGAAGCCACTACTGGTATATGGTCTTCCCCATATGAAATAATTCCTTTAGTGGGCGAAATGAAAT
>DASVBM010000238.1:0-4537 GCA_036375835.1 Chitinophagaceae bacterium
CGCAGCCAGACAGTAGAATCGGCCAGGATCGTGGTATCAGGCGTCAGCATTGGCATACCCATATCTACCCAGGTAATATTATCATCCGACCACTGCCACTGGAAAGTCTGCCCGGCACCATAAGCACCGATGTTCAGGTTCAGCGCTACCGGCAATCCCTGGCAGATAGTTGTTGGAGTGACTACCGTTGTACCGGTAACAGGAGGTATCGTACAAGGAGGAGGCGTACACTCGAAGGCGCCGATATCAGGATTATTGACATCGCGCGCGTTTCCTACTGCATCCACGTCAACACCAATGTACAATCCTTTATTGTCCATACCGGCGTTGGCTATGCAAACAGAAGCGGCACCGCAACCGGCCAGGTTCATCAGTACCGGGTTTGCCTGGTAAGAGTTTACGTCCAGTGAAGCCGCCGCTGTTCCGCTCTGCCAGTTGGCAAGCGTTGTACGGTTCACCTGGTAGAAGCCCCAGTGTGCATTGGTGGCGTTCACGTATACGTCGTTGTAATCACTGCCCAGCAGTAAACCGGAAGCCAGGTAGATTCCATGCTTCGGACCTGAACCACCGCGGGTGATCACCACCAGGTTGTTATAAGTAAGGATACCGTCTGCCGTACCGGCGATGTTGATACCGCGCGTTGCGCCGGTAGCCGTAGAGGTCGCCTCATCCAGCACGATGGTATTATGGAAATAAGAAACGCTGGTAGAATTGGTATTGGAAAATCCATTTACAACCGCGTTGGTATTGTTCACGCAAAGCACCACGTTGTTCACGATGGTATTATCGTTACCGGCAGAGGCAGAGGCACTGTTGAAATTGATACCATTGAAGGTGAGTGTTGCGGTTGGTGATGCCAGCCCGCCGAACGGATTCGAAATCCTGTTCCGGCTCACTACCGAGAGGTTACTCTGGGTATTAAAATAGATACCCTCGAAGTTTCCTTCTGTCGCACGCGTCGGCCTGGAGATAAAGTTCGAGTCGATAATAGTATTATAACTACCCGCTACGTAAATACCATACTGGTAGAAGTCTTTTACAAAGTTTCCGCGGATGGTATTGTTACCGTTGGCACCACCTGCAGGCGTAGCCGTAAGCGTGATACCGTAGTAACCACCATTGATGGTATTATTCAGAATCTGGTTGAAATCGTGCAGCGCCGAAGTAGTACCGGTACCGGTAGGCTCGTTCGATCCGCTGATCACGATACCTGCCAGTGTATTCGATGTCGAAGTCAGGCTCAGGTTGATCGTGTTGTTCCGGATGATATTCGAATCCGCATCATTGCTCAGCTGGAAGCCATAAGCGTTCGAGGTTGCGGTAGGAACCACTACCAGGTTTTCAAAACGGATGAAGCCCGCGCCATTCAGTTTGATCACCGCTCTTTCTGTAGCAGTGGTAGCAAACGTGATCGTTTCACCATTACCGTTGAAGGTAACGGTATTGGTGGCATTGGTGTTCCTGACAGGCGCCATGATCAGCTGCTCATTATAAGGGCCTGATCCCGCTACCACATTGAAAGTAACGGGTCCGCCAATACCGCAGGACATAGCAGCGTAAGCCGCGTTAAACGAGTTGAAGTTCGTTCCGGTCGGCCAGGTCGTAGCAGCTCCCTGGTTAATAGTATAGACGCCATTCGGAATGGGTGGGCTGGTAACCGTAGTAGTTGTAGACACCGCCGTGCCGCCGCCATTCGTACAGGTGATCCGCAGGCGATAGATGGTTGTGGTATTCTGGGATGTTACATAGGTTTCGGTTGTGGCGCCGGGGATAGCTGTCCAGGTAGCGCCTCCGTCTGTTGATGCTTCCCACTGGTAAGTGAGCAGGTTGGCATCGGTTTGCCCGGTAACCGTAAGCGTAAACGGTACACCTGCGCAAACGTTAGCCGGAGCATTGTTGCTGGCCGTGCCCGCTACCGGTACACCGGAACAGTTGTCAAAATCTGTTGCACGGATATTATCGATACCGATATCTGAAGTGCCATCGTCTGAATAGGCGATAAACCGCACGATGGTGGTAGCGGAGTTCGAACTAAATACTACCGACTTCTTGGTCCAGGTAGCCGAATTGCGTGCACTGTCCAGGCGGCTGAACGTACTACCGCCGTCTGTAGACAGGTAAATGGCCAGCGAATCCGTTCCATTGGTATTGATGAAATCATACTGCACCCGCTTGTTCACTGCCGCGGTAGCGCAGTTGAGGTGAAGGTCAAACTGTCCGGTAGATGCTGCGGGGGCGTTGTTCGAGTGGAACCTTGCCGAGAAACTGCCGTCGGAAGCCGCGGGGGTATAGGCCCCCGTTGCCGGTGTCGTCCATGCTGCAGCCGCGCCATCGTCGTTTCTTCTCCAGGAATTGTTTCCGGTACCCGGTGTGTTCCTCCAGCTGTTGTTGGGGATCTCACGGGTATTACAGGTATTCATCCAGGTATTCTCAAAGCTTTCCAGGTAAGGCAATGGTGCATAGGTAGGGCCGGAGCCGTTGGTAACCTGTACCGAGGTAGAGGTTGCGCTGCCGCCGCCGGGGTTGCTACAGGTAACCACTGCACGGTAGTACATTACCGGTGCCGCCTGGGTAGTAGTGTAGTTGAAATTGGTTGCACCCGCTATCGGCGTAAACGTGATGTTGTCTGTCGAAGACTCCCACTGGTAAGTGAGGCCCGAAGTAAGGCTTGACCCGCTGAGGCTGAGGGTAAAGTTCTGACCAGGACAGAGAATGTTGGTAACCGAAGACTGGGCGTTACCCGCGGTTGGCGTGCCGGAACACGGAGTGGAGGCGATCACCTGCAGGTTGTAGTCTTCCACTTCACCCCAGGTCTCTTCGGAACAGGGGGTAAACGTGTTATTACTATATACACAACGAACCCGGATACGTTTGGTTCCGGGTACTGTACTCATAGGGATCGTGAAACTGCCTGTCACCGTCTGGCTGGTGCCGATTTTCGCAGAATTGGTATACACCAGTTCACCGGCATCGTCCAGTGTGCCGTTTGCGTTGAAGTCCACCCATATCTTGTAGTATTCAGTGAAGCTCGCGCCATTGGTGAATGAGAAGTTGACCGTAGTACCCTGTACAGCGGTATGCGTCATGCTGCTGAAGTAGGTGTAAGCCGTACTCGGTGTGGAGCAACCGGTGTTGTTGTTGGTGATGTTGGTTGATCCCCCGGTAGTTGAAAAGGACTCGATGTTGTCGGGGTCTGTACATCCTGTAGTGTAAAGGTTAACAGCAGGAGGCGCACAGTAGGTTTGTGCAGCAACATTACTCACGGATAAAGCAACAGATGCAGTTACTGCAAGCAGTAGTAGAAAATTTCTCATGATCCCTGGTTATTGATAAATAATGATAGCGGACTTTAACAAATACTGAATGTCTTGGCTTCTCAGCATATCTCTATGAAAGTCAATCCAACTTAAATGGATGGCGTTCACCGGAGCGGTTCAGCAGTAAAGACAAAAACATCTGGAATTCAGGAATTTGTTAAAGAGCTTTAAAAGTATAGAATTTTTGCACATGGTCGTTATTAAAAAATCAATTCTGGTTTTTAATAAAACCCGCATAAAGTGAACACATTGTGGAAACATTTGGAATCGCTGAGGCAGCATTCCTATACATTCCGGATTTTCATCATGTTTAAACATTGGGGGTCGAAAAATTCATGCATTATCGTGTATTTTTCACATGATCGCGACCGATGAAATTGCGACTGATCCGGGCAATAAAAAAGCCGCATTGAAGCGGCTTTAAAAACTATAAAAAAGTTTTGGATTATACCTTGAAGTGCGAGAAAGCCTTGTTGGCTTCTGCCATACGGTGTGTATCCTCTTTCTTTTTGAAAGCGGCACCTTCCCCTTTGCTGGCGGCCAGTATCTCGTTGGCCAGCTTATCAGCCATTGTTTTACCGTTGCGCTCGCGGCTGTAACGGATCAGCCACTTCATGCTCAGGGAAATCTTCCTGTCCGGACGAACCTCGGAAGGGATCTGGAAGGTAGCACCACCGATCCTGCGGCTTCTTACTTCAACGGCGGGAGTTACATTGGCAAGGGCCTTTCTCCAGATCTCGTATCCGTCTTCACCACTCATCTTGCTCACCTTGTCAACCGCATCATAAAAGATGTTGATTGCGGTGCTCTTCTTTCCGTCCCACATCAGGTTGTTGATGAAACGGGTAACCAGCTTGTCATTGAAACGGCCATCCGGCGCTAAGGGTAATTTTTTGGCTTGTGCTTTACGCATTGTTTAATTTTTAATAAAGGCTGAACGTCTTCAAGTATTAAAACTTTACTCAGCCGGCTATGAGAAAATTATTTCTTGGCTTTTTCCTTCTTCGTACCGTATTTGGAACGGCTCTTCTTACGGTCTTTTACACCGGCAGTATCCAGTGAACCGCGTACGATATGGTAACGAACACCTGGTAAATCCTTCACCCTGCCGCCACGGATCAGTACGATCGAGTGTTCCTGCAGGTTGTGCCCCTCACCCGGTATATAAGCAATCACCTCTACTTTATTCGTCAGACGAACCTTCGCTACTTTACGCAGTG
>DASVBM010000203.1:0-2075 GCA_036375835.1 Chitinophagaceae bacterium
TCCTCACCCCCCTCAATATCGACGAACTCTCTAACGATGAAGGATATCGGAATAACCAGGTTGGGCGAAACATATATCTGCACGATGAGGCCTTCCCCCTGCTCGACGACGTTGACCTGGTGATTGTAGGGTGCGGCGAAATGAGAGGAGCAGGCATACCAGGCACCTATTCCACAGCCGCTGCTGATGCGGTACGACATGAATTTTATTCGCTGTACCAGTGGCATAACAACATACGCCTTGCAGACATCGGTAATATCCGTGCAGGCGCCACGCTTGCCGATACTTATGCGGCGTTGAAGGCGGTCGTTTCAGAACTGGTTGAAAGCAACAAGCGCGTGGTGATTCTGGGTGGTTCCCATGATCTCACACTGCCGCAATACCATGCATATGGCGCACTGAGAAGAATCATTGAGGCTACCTGTGTGGATGCCAGGATCGATCTGAACATGGAGAGCCGCATACCCGCGGATAACTTCCTGATGGAGCTGCTCACCGGCGAACCGAATTACATACGTCATTACAATCACATAGGGTTCCAGAGTTATTTTGTTCACCCGCAGATGCTGGAGACCATCGACAAACTTCGGTTCGATTGTTACCGGGTGGGAAAGGTGAAAGAGAACATGGAAGAGATGGAGCCTGTAATCCGCAACAGTCACATGCTGAGCCTGGATATCGCTGCGATCCAGCACGCACACGCTCCTGCAAACCGGCTCAGCCCCAACGGTTTTACGGGAGAAGAGTGCTGTATGCTCATGCAATACGCCGGTATGGCACCCGAGATGACCAGCATCGGCATTTATGGTTATGAGCCTTCCAAAGACCTCGATTTCTTAACCGCCAGGCAGATCTCCCACATGCTGTGGTACCTGTTGGATGGCATTCATCGCGGTAAACAGGAAGCGCTGCTCAGCAACCGCACCGAATACAACGAATTCCGGATGGCCTTCGCAGAGGTTGAAGCAACGTTCCTGCAGAGCAAGCGCACAGGCAGATGGTGGATGCACATGCCTGATGGGCGCTATATCGCCTGCAGTCAATATGACTATATTACGGCAGCCAGCAATGATATCCCCGAAAGGTGGATGAGGGCGGTGGAGAGGAGCTGATGATCTACGGGGGATCGGATTCCGGATAATTGCGAGTAATACATTGATAATATAACTATTCTTTCCATGGCACCAACTGTTGCCCCCCGATTACCCTGGCTGAAAAGCTTCTGTCAACAGTTGCGTTACCTGAGCATCATTGCATTCATCGCGCAGCTTGCTGCATGCAGTCCTTCAGCACAGATCGCCAGGGAATCCAAAAAAATTATATTATCCGATAGTAATTTCAGATTGGCGCACGTTGGCATCAGCATTTACGACCCTTCAACCAATAAACACCTGTACCGTTACCAGGCAGAAAAATATTTTATCCCGGCAAGTAATACCAAACTTTACACCTGTTATGCCGCGATGAAACATCTTGGTGACAGCCTGGCCGGTATCCGCTACAGGTTAGAAAATGATACCACAATGCTACTGGTTGCAACAGGAGACCCGACCCTGCTTCACCCTGATTTCAAAACCCAACCTGTGATCAGGTTCCTGAAGGAAACGAGGTCAAGGCTACACCTTGCATTAAACTGGAAGGAAACACCACTGGGAAATGGATGGGCCTGGAATGATTATGACGCCGATTATATGCCGGAGCGCAGCGCACTTCCAATATCAGGCAACCTGCTGACAATCGAAGGCAATGCCACACAATATAAATATTACCCGAGCGTATCCGGAATCACGGTCATCAGCGACAGGACTGCATTCACCGCCACCCGCGCAATCGACAGCAACGTATTTACCGTACCGCTGACCGATCGTTATCAACAGCATAAGATCCCCTTTAAAACAAACAACGGTCAGCTCAATATCGCGATACTGGAAGCCGCCTGCGGGAAACCAGTTGAACCTGTTTCCATTCCCTCAATATCCGGCTTTTCGGTGATCCGCTCCCAGCCGCTGGATTCGCTGCTGAAGCTTATGATGCACCGCAGCGATAATTTCTTTGCAGAACAAACACTGCTGATG
>DASVBM010000064.1:0-6304 GCA_036375835.1 Chitinophagaceae bacterium
GTCAAGCGTACTATGCTGGTGAACACGATGCGCAGCTTTTTAAATCAAAAAGGCGCGCTGGAGGTTGATACGCCGGTATTGCAGTCTATACCAGGGGGTGCTGCAGCCCGTCCTTTCATCACGCATCACAATGCCCTGGATGTACCTTTTTATTTAAGAATTGCCAACGAACTATACCTGAAAAGGCTGATCGTGGGTGGGTTTGACTGGGTTTACGAATTCAGCCGGAACTTCCGCAACGAGGGGATGGACCGTACCCACAACCCCGAATTCACCATACTGGAATGGTACACCGCGTACAAGGACTATTTCTGGATGATGGAGACCACCGAGCAGCTGTTCGAGCAGATCGCGCTGGCGCTGCATGGCACCACAGAGGTGCAGGTGGGTGATACCGTGATCAGTTTCAAAGCACCATTTAAACGCATCACCATCTTCGACGCGGTGAAGGAACATACCGGGATCGACATCAGCCAGATGGATGAATCCGCACTTTTCGAGACCGCAAAGAAACTGAAACTTGAGGTTGACAAGAGTATGGGTAAGGGCAAACTGATCGACGAAATATTCAGCGAAACCTCCGAATCCAAATATATCCAGCCCACCTTTATCATCGATTACCCGGTGGAAATGAGTCCCCTCACCAAGAAGCATCGCAGCAAACCCGGGCTGGTGGAGCGGTTCGAGCTCATGATCAACGGGAAGGAGATCGCCAATGCCTACTCCGAGTTAAATGACCCGCTGGATCAGCGCGAGCGTTTTGAAGAACAGGTGCGTCTCATGGAAAGGGGTGACCTCGAAGCCATGTTCATCGACCACGATTTTCTCCGTGCGCTGGAATATGGGATGCCTCCCACTTCCGGTATTGGTATTGGTATCGACAGGCTTTGCATGCTCATGACCAACCAGCCTTCCATACAGGATGTTTTGTTATTCCCGCAGATGCGACCCGAGCGGACCGATACGGAAGCCTGAGGTTTTAACTGGAAAATTGATCACCGATCAGCGAAAACGGCGGGTGCGAACGCAAACACGAAAGCGATTGTTGAACGAAACCTCCGCACATTGGAAAGGTTTTTTCAATCATCCGCTTCAGAACATCGCTTTACGGGGTGATTATGTCAGCTATCTTACCCTGCTGTAGTAAAAATCAAAGAAGCGGCGAACGGTACTGTCAAGCCCCTCCACGGTTGCCACCAGGGAGTCGTCGTTAATAAAACGATAGATAATCCGTTGCGGGAAGTCGTGCTCCTTGTTTTCAAACGTATAGCTGCTGTCATTAAAAGCAGATAGCCGGAAAGCCACCGGTTGCTGGTTGTTTTCACCTTTCAGTGTAACCACGTACCAGACGGTTTCGCCATCCTGCCGGATCACGAGCCGCTCGCGGACAAGCGTATCGGGACCGTTCACTTTAAACGCCCTGCCCACCATACTGTCGCCCCGGCTTTTCTGCCATTCTTCGTAAGCCCCGCCTTCCCCATCGCTCACCAGCCAGGTGCCTTTCAGCCTGCGAAGCTCATGAAAAGGATTATCCGGGCTACAGGTCGCGAACAGGAGTATGGCAATAACGGCTATCGTGAATCGCATCGGTTACATTTTATAAAAACAGGTCATTATACAGTGTTGCACCCGGTACCACCGCGTACTGCTCGAGGTTGGTAATACCCGCTGCTGCCAGCACATCTTCGTCGATAAAGGTATTTCCGCTGCAGGCCGTCGCAGGTTTCGAAAGGATCAGGGCTGCCGCGTCTGCAAGTATTTCCGGTTTGCGGCTCATCTTAGCCAGTGCATCACCACCCAGCAGGTTGCGCACGGCTGCGGTATCGATGGTGGTTCGTGGCCACAGCGCATTCGAAGCGATACCGGCTTCCTTAAATTCCGCACTCCATCCCAACGCCATCATGCTCATGTTGTATTTGCTGATAGTATAAGCCAGGTGCGGCTTAAACCACTTCAGGTCCATGTTGATGGGAGGCGAGAGTGTAAGAATATGCGGGTTCTTTCCTTTTTTGAGCCAGGGAATGCAGTATTTCGTCATCAGGAACGTTCCGCGTACGTTGATATCATGCATCAGGTCAAACCGTTTCGGTTCGGTTGCTTCTGTACCCGTTAACTGGATGGCTGAGGCGTTGTTTACAAGGATGTCGATCCCGCCAAAAGCGGCAACCGCTTTTGCAACCGCCTCCTGCACCTGGTCTTCATAGCGGATATCCAGTTGCACCGCCAGCGCTTCTCCACCCGCACCGCGGATATCCTCAGCCGCGGAATAGATCGTGCCTCCGAGCTTCGGGTGTTCCTCTACGCTTTTTGCCGCCACCACGATATTCGCACCCGAGCTGGCCAGCTTCAGGGCGATGGCTTTACCGATGCCGCGGCTTGCCCCGGTGATAAAAACGGTTTTATTTCGGAAATCCATGTGCTAAGGCTTGCTGTGCAAACCTATACGATTTCCTTCAGTATCGATGATAATGGCCATATAACCATACTCGGGAGAGATCTCTGTCTTCGGAACGCTGATCTTCCCGCCGGCTGCTTCCACGCGGTTGAGTACCTGCTGCAGATCGGGATCGCCATTGAGGTAAATCAACGGGCCGTCTGTTGAGGAAGGGTTATGAAAGCCGTTGCTGTGCACCACTGCGCCACCCACAAACGATGATCCTTCTACCGGGAACAACCGCATTCTGATCTGTTGCATATCCAGGTGGTGCATCCGTATATCAAAAATCTGCTCGTAAAACCTGGTGGCGCGGTCGAGATCCGTAGCCGGAATCTCGAACCAACTGATCGCGTGTTTAAGATTCATTGCAGTTTAGTTTGATGGTGAATGTTTCCCCGGGGTGGCCCGTTTTGGTACCTAAAAGATAAAATGAATATTTTCCCTGTCATAATTTCCCGGTAAATGAATTTCGCGGAGCATATACTTGATTTCCTCTTTCATCTATCCTTCCCGGTGAAGACAGCACCGGGTATCGGCGTTTTGGACGTGCACCGTGACCCGGAGGTGCAGAAGGCCTGTACCGCGTTCTACCGGAAGTTTTATAACGATCGCAGGAAACGCAGGATGCTCATCGGAATTAACCCCGGGCGTTTCGGGGGCGGCGTTACCGGTATTCCCTTTACCGACCCGGTGCGGCTGGAACGGGATTGCGGTATTGAAAATCCCTGGCCCAAAAAACAGGAACTGTCCTCGGTGTTTATGTACGCGATGATGGCTGCCTATGGTGGCGTGGTGCCTTTCTACCGGGACGTTTATATCACCGCGGTAAGCCCGCTGGGGTTTGTGCGGGACGGCAAAAACCTGAATTATTACGACGACCGGGATTTAAAGGAAAAGATCCGTCCTTTCGTGGTGGATTGTATGGAAAAACAACTCGCCTTCGGTATCCACCGGGATGCCTGCTTCTGTATCGGTGCCGGCGAGAACCTGAAATTTTTTACCGCTTTGAATCGTGAACATGGCTGGTTTAAAACTGTGGAGGCGGTTGCTCATCCCCGTTTCGTGATGCAATACAGGCTGAAATCCAGGGATGAATACATCGGCCAGTACATCTCGGTTATAAAAAAATACGCTGGTGTTTGAAAGAAGCAGGTGAATATATTTGCAGTTCAAATAAAGTTATATGGATTACAACAGGATCATTTCGGTTACGGGATTGGGAGGACTATTTGAACTGGTGGCGAGCAAGGCGGACGGTGCGATCGTTCGTTCACTTGAAGACAAGACCACCCGGTTTGTAAGCAGCCGTGTTCATAATTTTTCTCATCTGGAAAGTATCGAGGTGTATACCGAAAGGGAGAACGTCAACCTGGTTGAAGTGTTCAAGGCGATGGAACAAAGCAAGACTTCCTTACCCGCTGAAAAAGATCCCGGGGCGATCACCGCTTATTTCAAAAAGGTTTATCCCGAAATGGATTTTGACCGGGTCTATGCAAGCGACATGAAAAAAATGGTTCGATGGTTCCGGATCCTCCAGGACAATAATGTGGAGATAAAACTCAGCGAACCAGAAGAAGCTGCTGAAACGGAGGGAGAAGAGCCGGTTGAAGTACCTGCTGCAGCGGAACCGGATCAGGAGAAACCAAAAAAGAAAGCCGCCAAAAAGAAAGCTGAGCCTGAGGCAACCGAGACCGCGGTAGCAGAGGAAAAACCAAAGAAAAAAGCGGCCCGTAAAAAATCGGAATAGTTTGTAAAAATAATCCAGCTCCGGCCCCACAGGCCGGAGATTTGATTTAATAAGCTCCTGCCGGCATCAGCCGCCCCTGCTTCAGGCATTACAGCAGGTTAACCTGCCATCACTAAAAAATTACCAGTATGAAAGCAGCCTTACTAGACGCGAATATTGAAAAACTGCCGCGGAGGTTTATTCCTGCGGATTTCCGGCTCAGCAGCTGGGAAGCAGTAGAACCCTATTTCCGGGAACTGGCAGATCGTCCATTGAACTCGCGCCCTGACCTGGAACAATGGCTGCGCGATATGAGCGAACTGGAGGCGGTAGTGAGTGAAGACGCCTGCTGGCGACAGATAAAGATGACCTGCGACACAACGGATAAATCGCTGGAAGAAGCCTTTACTTATTTCTGCGTGGAGATACAACCCAAACTCCAGCCGTTTGCAGACCAGCTGAACCGTAAGTTGTATGAATCCCCCTATGTTAAAGAACTCGACCGGAAGAAGTTTTTTACCTACCTGCGGAGCGTAAAGAAAAACATCGAACTCTTCCGCGAAGAAAATATCCCCTTGCAGTCTGAACTGAGCGTTATGCAGCAGCAGTTCGGTGTAATCTCCGGCAAAATGACGATCACTGTTGACGGCCAGGAATACACCCTTCAACAGGCGGCGAAATTCCTGGAAAGCCATGACAGGAAACTGCGTGAAGAGGTTTACCGGAAGATCAACGACCGCCGGGCGCAGGACAGCGAAACACTGAACGATCTCTACACCGAACTGATCAGGCGGCGGCACCAGGTGGCTAAAAACGCAGGCTTTGAAAATTACCGCGATTACCGTTTTGTTGAACTTGGCAGGTTCGATTATTCAAAAGAGGACTGCTACCAGTTCCACGAAGCAGTGAAGCAGCACGTAATGCCTTTGGTAGATGAGATATACAGGAATAAAAGAAAGAAACTCGGGCTGGAAACCCTCAGGCCCTGGGATACGGAAGCTGAACCCGAGGGCGTAAAACCCCTGAATCCTTTCGCTACCGGCGACGAGTTGCTGGAAAAAACGCTTAAATGCCTCCGCGAACTCAATCCCTTCTTTGCGAACTGCATCGGGAAGATGAAACAACTCGGTCACCTGGACCTGGAAAGCCGCAAGGGTAAAGCGCCCGGAGGTTATAACTGCCCGCTCGCAGAAACGGGCGCGCCTTTCATCTTTATGAATGCTGCCGGGCAGATGCACGACGTTACCACGATGGTCCACGAAGGCGGACATGCTGTCCATTCCTTCCTGGCCCACCACCTGGAGCTGAGCGCATTCAAGGAATATCCAATGGAGATCGCGGAAGTAGCCAGCATGTCAATGGAACTGTTTACGATGGATCACTGGGATGCCTTCTTCGATGACAAAGATGACCTGAGGCGTGCAAAAGAGCACCAGCTTGAAAGGGTGATCACCATCTTTCCCTGGATTGCCACCATCGATGCCTTCCAGCATTGGGTGTACGAGCACCCCGATCATTCGGTGGAAGACCGCACGGAAAACTGGATGCGCATCCTGAAAGAGTTCAGCTCAAAGGAAATCGATTATTCGGGTCTCGACGAATACCGGCGTATCGGCTGGCAAAAACAACTGCATCTTTTTGAAGTGCCGTTCTATTATATTGAATATGGAATTGCGCAGCTGGGGGCGATCGGTATGTGGATGCAGTACAAGCAAAACCCGGAACGCGCGCTGGAGAACTATATGAATGCGCTCAGCCTGGGCGGTACGCGTACGCTGCCCGAGTTGTATGAAGCAGCGGGTTTAAAATTCGATTTTTCGCCCGAACATATCCGCACGCTGATGAGATTCGTGCACGACGAGATGCGTCAACTCCAGCCCGGTAACTGATCTGGAAGAAGCTTTTAATTGGAACATTTGCCGCAGCGGCCACTTACTACCACATCCGTTCGAACGGCTACAAATCCCTCTGGCAGTTGAACCGCGGGTATGTGGCTGTCGAGGCAATATGTTGTGCCGCAGTCATCGCATAAGAAGTGGATATGGTCATCGTGGTGGTGTCCTGCCTCGCAGTCATCTTTGCAGAGCGCGTATTTCACCGAATTATCCGCTGTGGGGATGGTATGGATAATGCCTTTTTCA